>JBBRPU010000009.1:0-27988 GCA_038227545.1 Candidatus Acidiferrales bacterium | reverse complement strand
TATAGAAACTCCTTACGTGGTCGCCAACCAGTTCGATGGCTTCGCAGGCGTTCCGTCAAATCCACCAGCGTTACCACTGTCCCAAGAATCTTTCCGTTCTGGATTAACGGATTCGACCAGACTTCCACTGGCACGGCGCTGCCATCCGACCTCCACATCAGTTCATTCGCAGCGTGTGCTTTGGTTCCTGCATCCAATGCCTTGCGTAAAGGGCACTCCTCCCAGGGGAAAGCGGCGCCATTCGATCGGGTGTGATGAATCACGTCGTGGACATTGCGCCCCAATAACGCTTGCTGTGTCGGGTACTGCAGCAATCGCAAAAATGCGGCATTGCAGAACGTGCACCGGCCATACGCATCCATGCCGTAAACGGCCTCACCAACGCATTCAAGTAGCAGGCGGACTCTTTCTTCCTCGCGAGACAGCCGGCCTTCGTTGCGGTCACGCTCGCTGATAAGCGCCCCGAGCACCAGCCCCGTCAGCGACAAAACCAGCATTAAGAATTGCAGCACCACAAAATGAGAAGGCTCCCCGGGGGTAATGCGCAACGACAGCACGATGCCAATATCCAGCCCTAATATTCCCAGCGTTGCCCCTCGTAAGCCGCGGCGCACCGCGATCCAGATGATCGGCAGGAAAAAAATATAAAACATGTCGTGGTTGTCGCCGGTTTTTGGGCCCAGAACCAGCCATAGCGTCGCCAGCACGACCGTTGCGATGGCGAACGATTCCAGCGTCCGGTAGGTTCCCTGGGCGCCGTGCGCATTCCCGTTGTTTTCACCTAGTTCACTCGCCGACCCGCCATCCAAACCCATAAATCGCCGCAAGCCCGGCATGATGAACACCAGGCAAAACGGCGTTATGCACGTGATCGCTACCGCGTCGCCAATCCACCAGTTCATAACCGCCTTCAGGTATTCCGCTCGCGGAACGTTATGATCCAGGACCAGCAGTAGCGTACCCAGCGAGGCCACTACCGCGGCCGTCGGTAGCGCCACAAAGAGCAGACACATCACATCGCGAATGGAACCGAGCCGCCAATCTATCTTTATCACCCGCTTTAGCAGCACAGCGGCGCCCGTATAGCTGCCGACTATCGCCGCATTTGCGAAGAGGAATGTATAACTCAACGTTGCGGAGTGATAGTTCAGCTTCGCGGCAATCAGACCCGCCACCATTAGCGCCGGCACGCAGCCCGTTCCCGTCCCGATCAGCATGGCCAACGTAATTCCGGCTGGGGGATACCACGCGCTGATGCTCGACCAGATTTGCAGGAACACTGTCGAGCGATCCGCCAGAAAGTACGCGATCATCAACAGGAACCAGACCAGGTATTTCCGCAGCTTAAACACCCGTTCGGAATCTGGATGAGCTCTCATCGAAGGACTCGGCGGCTCCCGCCAACAACAATGTCATTTGGCAACCGGCGCAACTGTTCTCGAATCGGGACACACGGCGGCCCATCCATCCCGATTTGATAATTGGCGGAAATCATTTGTTCCAGAAAATCGGTTGTCGCCTCTGTCATCCACCGCAGACGACGTTAAAGCCAAGGGAAACAACACTTCTCCGAATGGTGCAGCGCCCTTGCCGCTAGAACAGTCTGCCCCGGCGGAACTATTCAGCGTCCCAGCCGCCAAACTTGAACCGATTGTGCGAGATTAGAGAATTGCAAGCTCCGCGAACGCGGACCCGCAGGACACCACTTCAGGCCGTGGTGTTGGCGTAGGAAATAACCAGAATGGACAGCAAGTAGAAGACAAACATGCACGCAAGATACAGATAGGCGCGGCTGTTTGCGCCGCGAAATTCCTTCCACGCCAGCACGCCCCAGAGTGCCGCCACCATCGGAGCCGACTGCCCGATGGCATACGAAATCGCTACTCCCGTGAAATTGGCCGCCACCAGATTGAACACCGTGCCGGTGCCCCAGATGCACCCGCCTAGCAGGCCCAGAACATGGCCGGAGGCCGGCCCGCTCCAGAATTCCGAAAAGTTGACCGGTTGGCCTACCAGCGGCTTCTTCATGAAGTAGACATTCCAGATGAAGCAAGAGAGCAACGCGCCCAGCGTCAGAAATACCGCCACGCTGTACGGTCCTAGCGTACTGCCGTGCGTCATGGAGCGCGTAACAAAAGGCGCCCAGATGCCCATCAACACTCCGGAGACCACGCAGGTCACGATGCTTTTCCGGGTAACTTCGCGGTTGGCGGTTTTTAGATTGCCGTAAGCCTTGCCATCCAGAATTACCGCTATCAACGCGCAGGCCACTCCCACGGCCAGCAATCCGGCGTTGCCTTTGGGCTGCAGGATGTAGCTGGAAACCACCCCCACCACCAGCGCGATGCCGATGGAAACCGGAAACGCAATGGCCAGCCCCGCCATATCTATGGCCGCAACCAGCAGCAGGTTGGCAAGATTAAAAATCACCCCGCCGATCATGGTGGACACGATGTTCGAACCATCCGCCGCGCGGACGTTGTTCAGAAAGCTGGATGCATCGTTACCGGTGCTGCCCATGGTAAAAGCCAGCGCCACGGAAATAAGAAAAATGCCCACCGCGTAATCCCAGTAAAAAAGTTCAAAGCGGTAATTTTTTACCCCTTTGTAGGTGTTCGCCCACGAGCCCCAGCAAACCGCGCTGGCGATCATCATGATCAGGGCCACGACGAATGTATGTGGAACAAACATTTCCAAATCTCCTGAAATCCCGAACCTGCCGGTTGCCGGCTACTGCATCAAAACGCCGCTGCTTCCGCGGCCCGCTGTGCCTTGATCAGCGCCATCACATCGTCGCGCCTGCCCATGGACCGCGCCCCAACCTTGGTGCAGCAAATCGCCGCGCACGCGTTTGCAAAAGTACCGACGCGCTGGTGATCCCATCCCTGCAGCAGCCCGTACGACAAGCCGCCCATAAACGCGTCGCCGGCCCCGGTGGAATCTACCACCTTCACTTCGAAGGGCGGCACGTGAACCATTTCTTTTCCGTCTGTGATCAGGCAGCCGTCCGCGCCCATGGTTAGCGCCACGATTTTAGGCCCGAGCGCCAGAAGCTTCGTGGCCATCTTTTCGTAATCCGTCTCTCCGGTAATCTCGCGAGCGGCCGCTTTGCACGGCTTAAGTACATCCACCAGTTGCAGCGCCGCGAGCAGCTCCGCTTCACTGCCAAGTTTGGCCTGCGCGAAATAACTTGGTGCCACATCCAGGTCGAAGATCACCCGCACACCCGCCGCGCGAGCTATCTGCATTCCTTCTTTTATCGGCGGCAGCGGCAACTGCGAAGCCTCGGTGTGAAAGTGCCGGGCCTTGCTGATGTGCGGCGTGAAAATCGTGCGCACCTGCTCGGCGGAAAGCTTTCCATTCACGTTGGGAAACATGTAGATGCACCGTTCCCCCTGGGCATCCACCGGAATCCACACGAAAGTGGACTGCTCCCCCTTGATAATTTCGATTCCGGAGAGATCCAGTCCGTCGTCGGCGAAAGCTTTGGTGATCAAGCGTCCGCTGTCGTCGTCGCCGATCAGCCCCAGCCACGCTGCCGACACGCCCAGGCGCCCCACCTGCGTCAGGTTGTTTCCCGTCACGCCGCCGGCGTGAATTTCCAGCCGGTCCGCGTTGATCTTTTCTTCCGGGCCGAGCAGTCGCGGCACGATCGCGAAATAATCGACACCGCAACTTCCGATTCCAACTACCTTTGCGGGTTCCGGCATGATTCTCCTGCGGCTATTCGGAATTCTGTTTCCCCTGCGGCGGCATGGTCCACGAACGCGGGGAACGATACCACAAGCCGAAGGGCAAAACACCACGGCCGAACCCTTATTTTTCTCTGCTATATTGGCAGCGATTGGAGCCGATTTTTGAGTCCTCGGACCGCTCGGCGGGCCATTTGCCAACCATGCAAACTTCTTTCCACAACCTGAGTCTTACTGCGGCTGTTTTTTTTGCGTTTGTTACCCAGCGGCTGGCGCCGCTAACTGAAGAGTCAAAACTTCAAAACCCACAATCATCAAGGGAAGCGCAGCTCCCCGAAGCCATCGAGAAAAATCAAAAAGCCCTGCTTCGCCAACCAGGGAACGAGCGCATCGAACTAGCATTGGCGGATACCTACCGCCGCGTTCACAACGACGAGCAGGCGCGCGCCATTCTGCAAACCGCCCGGCGCCAGCATCCTCGCAGCATTGCGATTCTTCGCGCCATCGCCACATTGGAAATAGATACGCAGAACTACGATGCGTCAATTTCTGCTCTTCGCTCTGCGCTAGTCCTTGCCCCGTCGAACACGGACATCAAGACTCTTCTGGCCACGGCCTACCTGAAAAAAGGAAATGCCGACGCCGCGCTTGGTGAACTGAACGGCATCTTGTCCCACAGCTCCAATGACGCCTTAACGCATTTCATCCGCGCCCAGATTTATGCGGACCGCGGCGAAAATGAAGAATCGCTGGCCGACCTGGAAAAAGTCATTGCCGTAAATCCACAGTACCCGCCCGCGCGGACGCTCTACACCAAGGTTCTGGTAAGGCTCGCGAAGTGTCAGCGCGCACTGGAAATTCTTCGCCCCTCGCAACAACAAAGCGCGCTGGATGCTGACTCACTTTTTCTGCTGGCTACCGCATACGATTGCGCCGGACAGAAAGATCAAGCCAGCCAGGCACGCGGGGAGTTTGAAATGCTGTCCCGCGCGCAGCACGAAACCGCCGAAAACCGCGTGCAATCGCTGCACCTCGTCGAACAGGCCAACGAACTCGCCATGCATAACCAGTTTTCCGAGGCCCAGGCCATGCTGCAACAGGCCCTGGAGAAAAACCCCGAGAACGCTTTTGCATATTCGCAGCAGGCCAAAATTTATTTTTCCATCAAGCAAACGCGGCAGGCGCGCGCCGCGATAACCAAAGCCCTTGAACTCCAGCCCTATCAACCGGATTTCCTTTTCGTTCAGGGCGTCATCGAAGCCGGCGACGGAAATCTGGAAGCGGCGTTAGCCTCCTTCCACGCGGTGACGCTCATCAATCCCCAGGAAGCCGACGCCTACTTCGAAGTTGGCAAAATATTTCTGCAGAAAAACGATCGGCCGCGCGCGCTGGCCGCTTTCCAAAAAGCTGCGCAGCTATCGCCCGGTGACGATGACTATCGCCAGGCCGTGCATTCCGCCAAAACGCATCCCTGAATTATTTTTTGCCCGGTGTCGGCCGCGACAAAAGTTCCACGTACTCCTGGTAAAACTTTTCTTTATTCAAGTCCTTCTGCACTTCCACCAACTGCTCCCCCATCCCCGGTTGCTGCCCCGGAGCCCACGCCAGCGTATCTCCATACGAAGCGCCGTGCCCGGTATCCACATCAATGTATAGCTTCTGCCATTTCGTGATGAAGCTCGCGTCCAGCCACGCCACCGCCGCTAGCTCGTCCCACAAATAATTGGCCTCCGCGTATTTCGCCACGTACTGGGCTCCGGGTGCCTGGCTTTTCGCCACTTCCGCGATCAAACTTTTCTCCATCCGCGTTTGCACCGAAATGTCCACGGTCGTCAGCGCGATCCGCGGCCAGTGCGCGTGCAAGACCGCGTGCGATGCCTCCGGATCCATCCAGAAATTAAATTCGCGCCGCGGCGTGAGTGCGAATTCAGGATCGTCCGTATGAGGATTGATGCTCCCCGCCATCACAATCAATTCTTTGCTGTTCTCCGCGAAATGAGGATCCACAGCCAATGCCAGTGCCAGGTCCGTCATCGGACCTGCCGCATAGATAGTTATTTCGTGAGGATATTGATGCACCATCCGCACCATGAATCGCGCCGCATCTTCCGTCGAGGCTTTGGCGGACGGCGCCCCCTCCGGCATCGGCGGAATGTCATACGGCCCATGCACCGGATAGCCCTTGGCATAATTCCACGCGCCTT
The DNA here is from genome assembly GCA_038227545.1 of Candidatus Acidiferrales bacterium. GTDB lineage: Bacteria > Acidobacteriota > Terriglobia > Acidiferrales > UBA7541 > Acidiferrum. The sequence continues at coordinate 22,092 of JBBRPU010000009.1, read as the reverse complement.
GGTACGCCACTTTGCCGTACATCGTTTCCCACTTGGCGATGTATTCCTTGCTGTTCACCAGCGGAAAAATCGCGCCCGGCACCACCGGGATGTCCGTCCGACCGATAATCTCCAAAAGCCGGAGCGTATGCTGGACTTCTTCATCGCGCCACGCGTCGCCGGTCAGCACCGTGATCCCCAGCACGTCTGTCTGCGGAGAATTTATCAGCGCCAGAATCGCCTGCATGTCGGTGCCGCCCGGCCCGGCGCAATCCTGATCAATAATCACTTTGCGTTTGCCCTGCGCGAATGCCGCGAACTGCCAGCCGAATTGCAAGCCGCCAACCACCACTGCGAGCGCCAAACCACGGAACATCCATCTTCGAGTGTTCATAGTTTTCCCTTCAAGCTCGAACACTAACATTTATCCGGAATTGTTCAATACAGGATGGTCTTGGCCAGATGATGGGGTCAAGACGTGGTGTGGTAATGCGTCCAAAGCCGCGCATCAATTTGCGGGATGATTTCCCGTCGCAGCGGCAGAGAAGTCTTCAGCTTTTTCGGAAAACGGTCTGCCGCCAGCGACGGGCGATTTAATGCGCCAGCGGAAAAATCGCCACCGGCGCGGCGAGGCCTTTCAGGAAGCGCCGCCGCTCCCCATCCATCATTTCCAGCTAAAACTGAAACCGCACGCCCAGTTGCAACGCGAACGGAGTCGCTCCCGGAGCCAACTGGTCCAGCCGCCGATAGGTCGTGCCCACCGGTGTCACGTCGCCCGGTTTCGGCAGCGCCGTCAGCGTGGGGCATGAATTTCCCACTCCGCTGGCGTTCGGCGTGCAACCGTTTACCGTAACAAACGCGTTGTTGTCCGGATTCGAATACAAGTTGGAAGAATTGGTCAAGTTGAACAAATCTGCGATAAATCTCACGGAATAACGCTCGCCAAGCTTTAAATCTTTGCTCACGCGCATATTCCAGTCAAAGAAATTCGGCTGACGGCCGGGATAATCGGGCAGCAAAAACGGCTTGCCGCTCCCCAATTGCACCGCGGGGCGATCGTTCGTGCCGAGCCCCTGATTGCTCACCCCGTCTCCGTTTATGTCCACCAGGATGTACGCGGGATACGCCAGCCCGCTATGGAAAATCACGTTCGTGCTCCACGTAAAGCCCCACGGCAAATCGGCAACCGCCCCCGCCTTGAACGCGTGCGTAATATCCATACCCGCGCGCCCGTAGTCCAGATTCACGTTGAACGGGTCCTGTGGTCCGAAAAAGGTATCGGTGTCGCGCTCGCTCGAGCCGTTGGCAAAATTTCGCGACCATGTGTAGTTGCCAAAAACCTGGTAGCGGTGCGAGAACCGTTTGTTCACGGCCGCCACGAATTCGTGGTAATTGCCGTGTCCAAAACTTGCCAACTCCGTATTCGCGAAAGTTGTGCAGTCCAGGGGTTGCGCCGGGCCAAAAATCGTCAATCCATTCGCCGGGCATGTTCCGAAATTGGGGAAGGGAGCTGCCGGTTGCAGAATTGTCCGCCCGAATTGATCGGTCCCGTTCGGAATTACGTTGCGGTTCCAATTGGTGGTGCTGAATCCCCCCACCCTCAAATACGCCGAGTGCACATAGGCGTACGTAGCCGAGACGCTCCAGTTGTTCGTCAGTGAATGCTCCAGCCCCACCGTCAGGTTCGAAACTTGCGGATTGCGAAACGCCGGATCCACATACGTGGGCGAAGGGCAACCCGGAGCATTGACGCATAAATCCGCCGCGCCGAAAGAAGCGGTAGACGGAAATAGGTACGGCGGCCCGCCCTGCGTCGGAGTGATCCCCACGCCCGGAGCAGTATCCTGCGGCGGTGCGCAGAAAAATTGCGGCGGGCAAAATATCGTGGTGCTCTTCGTGCCGCCAATTGTCGGGAAAAAGATCGTCGGCGTTTGCGCGTAGTACATGCCCCACGCCGCCCGCACTACCGTCGGATGCGCCAGGCTGCCCACGCTCCAGGCCAGGCCAAATCGCGGACCCCACTGCCGGAAATCATTGGGAATTTTCTGCGGCACCGCGGATTGCCGGCTGTTCGCTCCCTCGCCGATCCAGACCACCGAGCCAAGAATTGGAGATTGCGGCTGCGGATTCTTGCTGCCATCCCAGCGAATTCCGTAAGTAAACGTGAGCCGTGACGTGATTTGCCATTTATCCTGCAGATAAATACCGATGCCCGTCTGGTACGCCGGCCCCAGCGTATTGGCTTTCAACGGACTCTGTCCATTCAAGCCAAGCCCCTGAAAAAAGAAACTGGTGTTGTTATTGTTAAAGTCGTCCACCGTCGGGAACACGTATTCGCCGGCGCTCCAACCCGCGAAAATATCTTTTCGGTCCACGAACGAATCCACATCCCCGCCAAATTTCATGTCGTGCTTGGCAAAAGAGTAGGAAAAGTTTTCTTGCACCTGCAGTTTCCCGTTGTCGTTGTTACCGGGTAGATAAAATCGCTGGCCAAAATTTCCGATGCTGTTGATGGCGATTTCCGGAGCGTCGCTGGAATTCGGTTTGCGCTTGCGCGTTTCGCCGTTGATGCTGACGCGGAATTCATTCACCTTAGCGCCCAGAACGGTCGTCAGCCCGAATACCCCGGTGATGCCTTGGTTCACGAAGTTCTCCGTATTGCCAAACGCATCCAGAGTCTCGGTTTGGCCTTGTCCCCCGGTGAACCCGTCGGTGTGGTTGCGCGTCCCGATGCCGCGAACGCTGAAGTGATTGGCATTCGAAATCTGGTAGTCGTAGTGGCCGAGTATCGTGAAAAAATTCTGGAACTGCGTGTGCGATCCCTCAAAAGCCGCCAGATTCGGCACGCCATAGCAAGCCGGCAATAAATTCTGTCCAATGGCCGCGTCCCCGCCGCACGCTACCGGCAGCACTTCGTTTGAGCCTGCCACCGGCGCATTGATGATCGGGCCGGCTGTTTGCAACGACGCTTCGCACGCCGCGAAATCCGGAGAAGACGGCGGGCAAAACACCGTTTTCAATGGCCCACTCTCACGCTGGATATCCGTCGCAAGAAACAGGAATTGCCGATCGCGGTGAATCGGAAAACCCACCGACCCGCCAAACTGGTTCTGCCGGTCAATGTTGGAAGGATTTTTCAGCGCGTCATTCGCAGTCAAGCTTCCGCCGCGATAATACTCGTGAGCTTCGCCGTGGATATCGTTGGTGCCCGACTTGGTCACTACGTTCAGCAGTCCGCCGGTGGCCCGCCCAAACTCCGGAGCGAAACCATTCGTCACCACCTGAAATTCCTGCACCGCCTCCAACGGCACCGTTAAATTTTTCGTTTCCAGCGATCCGAAATTCTCGCCGAAAAAATTATTCGTATTGTCCGCTCCATCAATCACCAATCCGCTGTAATCGCTCTGTTGTCCTCCGAGCCGTATACCGCCGCGCAGTCCCGGAACTACCTGCGCGGAAGGGCTCAACTGCGCCAGGTCGCGATAGTCGCGGCCCTCCAGAGGCAAATTTCCGACGCTCTTTTCATTGAGCAATTGCGAAATTCCCGACGTCGTAGTGTCCACCGCGCCCGCCGCGTCCGCCGTCACCGTCACCGATTCTTGCGCCGACTTTAGCGGCATGTTGATGTCCAGGTTCACCGAAGCGCCCACGTTCACCACAATCTCCTGCACCGTGGTCAGCGCAAAGCCTCCGGCTTCCGCCACCAGCGTGTAGCTTCCCGGCGGCACCGATTCGAAATCGTACGCGCCGTCTTCCTGGGTGCTGAACTCCCGCCGGAATCCCGTCGAAGAATTCGTCAGCGTCAATTTCGCGCCCGCTACCGCCGCATGCGAAGTATCCGACACCGTTCCACGAATGGCTCCACGCTCCAGGGTCTGCGCGGAAATGCCCGCAATGGCGGTCAGCAGAATTATCGCCACCAGAATCGTTGTTTTTAGATATTGCATCGTCATTTCGGCTCCCGATCGTTCATCACGTCGTGCTGAGACGAACTTAAATCGCCTACTTACCTGAAATCCGTGAAACAAACAGCTCTAGAAACTTGTCCGCCCGCACTTCCAGACAGACTTTTGCGTTGGGCTCCACTTTATCGAGGCCCTCGATCATGTAGCGATCTGCTTCTCCTGATCCCGTCGCAAAATGGTGCAGCACATTTCGCTCGTTCTCGTTGCGCCGGTTAGCCACCGTTTCGCCGCGCGTGAACTCGCCACGCGTTTCCACTTCCACGTGCATCGCTGGCGCCGTCACCAGCGTGGCATCTATCGCCACGCCCACGGCCAGCGGATCGTACATAGGAGTGCCGCTGTCGCCGAATTTTTCCGCCAACTCCACCAGAAATTTTCCGACCTTATAAGTGAAGTCGCTCATGGGCCCGGGATTTTTTCCCAGCGCCTCCAGCTGCTTGCGCCCGAACAATGTTTTATCCCCGACATCCAGCCCCACCATCGTTATGGGCCATCCCGCTTGAAACACCATTTGCGCCGCTTCCGGATCGTTGTAGATATTCGCTTCCGCCGCCGCGTTGACGTTCCCACCCTTCAGCGAGCCGCCCATCAGAATCACTTCTTTGACCAGCGCCACAATCGAAGGATCTTTCTGGATAGCCAGCGCGATGTTGGTCAGCGGGCCCACCGGCACGAGCGTTATTTCATGCGGCGAGGCGTGAATTATTTCAATAATAAGGTCGGGAGCGAAGCGCGCATCCGCCTTGCACTTGCTCCGCGGCAGCTCCACGTTTGCCAGCCCATTTTGTCCGTGCCAGAACTCCGCGGTAATCAGCTTCTGGAACAGCGGGTGTTGCGCCCCGCCGGCCACCGGCACGTCGCAGCGGTTCGCGAGCGACGTCATGCGCAACGCATTCTCCAGGCCCTGCTTGGCGGTCACGTTGCCGGGAACTACGGTGATCGCGCGAATATCCAGCTCCGGCGAGTTGAACGCCAGCATCAACGCCAGCGCATCGTCCGTGCCGGGATCGGTATCAAAAATTATCTTGCGTACGTCAGCCCGTGCCGAAGTCGCTGTCATCGCCGCTAACAGCAACCCCAGCGTCGCCACGAATAGACGCTTGTACATCGTGATTTTTGAAGGAATTATTCTGGGACGAGGGCGTCCACCAGTACGCACAGCGCCAGCCTCATCGTCGCGCGGGGGGACAATGTTTGAATTACAAAAGCTGCTATCTTCCTGCAGAACCAACCCCTCTAAACAAATTGTGCGTAAGGCTAGCGTTCGGATAAGAGAAGTGTCAAGGCTAAAGTGGAATAACGTGATTGCAGCGCCAAAAACTTTTCGATGCTGTAGTGCAAAATTTTCGCACGTCATTCTTAACAGGGTTTTGCTAACTTTCGCGCGCCAAAGTTCCACGGTGGTACCATTTGCCAGCCATCTAACGATTCATGTTCCGATTTGAAACATTTTGCCGCGAAGCTCTCTTCCCTTTTCGCGTGCTATTTCTCCTCCTGACCGCCTGCCCAGCGGTCGCGGCACCGCAAACGATACCGTCGAAGGCGCCGCACGCGGTAACTAAACAGGCGTCTCGCACCGCCAACCCCGACGGCATGCAATTTCAAGACGTCACGAAAAACTCCGGTATTCATTTCCGTCACGAGCGTGCCGCTTCCGATCAAAAGCTCTATTTGGAAACCATGGGCGCAGGCGTGGGATGGATTGACTACGACCAGGACGGCTTCCTCGACATTTTTTTCGTCAACAGCGGCTTCACGCCCGCATTTCACCCCGACGCGCCGCCGCAGCCCGCGCTCTACAGAAATAATGGCGATGACACGTTCACAGACGTCACCGCGAAATCCGGCATCCACACCGATGGCGGTTTTTTCTTCGGCGTAGCCGTCGCCGATTTCGATAACGACGGCTATCCAGACATCTACATGACCGGCTACCGCCATTCCGTGCTCTATCACAACAATCGCGACGGAACCTTCACAGATGTCACCGCGGCCGCCGGTGTGGCCGACGACGGAAACTGGGCCACCGCCGCGGGCTGGTTCGATTACGACCACGACGGAAATCTCGACCTGCTGGTGACCAACTACGTTCAGTACGACGTGGATCATCCCATCAGTTGCGGCGGACATAAACCCGGCTACCGCGCCTATTGCCACCCGGATAGTTTTTCCGGCAGCTCGCCGCGCCTCTATCACAGCAATGGCAACGGAACATTCACCGACGTCACCAAATCCGCGGGCCTCGAAAATCGCGACGGAAAAAGCCTCGCGGTAGTCCTCGCCGATCTGAATGAAGATGGCTGGCCGGATATCTTCATCGCCAACGACACCCAGCGCAATTTCCTCTACTTGAACAATCGTGACGGAACATTTCGCGATGCCACCTACACTGGCGGCGCCGGTTTCAGCGAGGACGGCAAAGCCGAAGCCGGCATGAGCGCCGATGCTGCCGATGTGCGCAACAACGGCCGGTACGATTTATTCGTCAGCCATCTCGATTTTCAATTGAACCGTTATTATCGCAACAACGGGGAAGGAACCTTCACCGACGCCACCGACGCCTCCGGCATCGGCCAGTCCAATTATCGCAACAGCAGTTTTGGCGCGCGCTTTTTCGATTTCGACAATGACGGCTGGCGTGACCTGCTGGTCATAAACGGACACATCCTCGACAACATCGCGCTGTATCACCCCGATGTCACCTATCAGGAAGAGAAGCGCCTGTACCGCAACATCGGCGAAGGCCATTTCGTGGACGCCACCCCCACGCAACCCCCCGCCTTCCGCGCACCCACCGTCGGCCGAGGCCTGGCCATAGGCGACTACAACAACGACGGCTGGCAAGATTTTGTGGTGAACAACAACGGCGAGCCCGCGCAACTTTTTCGGAACGCAGGTGGCGACACGAAGAGTGGAAAAACAGGACCGGACGCCGATGCGAAAGCCGCCGCAAAGAAAAATTACTGGCTGGCCGTGCGTCTGATAGGCACCAAGAGCAATCGTGATGGTCTGGGAGCCCGACTGAAATTAACCGCAGGCGACTTCACTTCGCACGACCAGGCCAAAGGCGGCATGAGCTATTGCTCCTCGCAAGACCCGCGAATTTATTTCGGCCTCGCCCAACACACCAAGGTAGACTCCCTCGAAATCACCTGGCCAAGCGGAACAATAGACACGCTGCGCAACCTGAGTCCAGACCAAATCATCACCGTAGAAGAAGGCCACGGCATCACCCCCTACCGCTACCCAAAGTTTACATCGCGCTAATCAAGGCCGCCCGGCGCCGCGCAAGACTCGGCTATAATCCTCCGCCGTGACCGAAGTTCTCGATGGCGTGCGCGTAATAGAAATTACCGAGGCCCTAGCCGGCCCTTACTGCGCGATGCTGCTCGGCGATCTGGGCGCCGACGTAATAAAAGTCGAGCGGCCCGCCACCGGCGACCAGTCCCGCGGTTGGGGCCCGCCATTCGTAGGAGATGTCTCGGCATATTTTCTAGCCTGCAATCGCAACAAGCGCTCCCTCACGCTCGATTACGATCGTCCCGAAGGAAGTCAGGCCTTACAAAAATTAATCGCCACTGCAGACATTTTTCTCATCAACCAACCCTCACTCGCATCCCTAAAAACTCGTCACCTCGACGCGCCAACTCTGCGCGGCCAAAATCCCAAATTAATTTATTGCAGCATCACTGGATACGGACTCACCGGACCCCGATCCGGCGCTCCAGGCTACGACATCATCGCGCAGGCCGAAGCGGGAGTCATGAGCTTCACGGGCGATCCAGAAACCATTCCGATGCGCTATCCCATCGCCATCGCCGACATGACCTGCGGAATTTACGCCGCCATGGGGATTCTTGCCGCGCTGTTATCTCGCGCAAAATCCGGCCACGGCCAGTTTCTCGACATGGCGCTTTTCGATTCACAGCTCACTTGGCTGGCCAATGCCGGCAGCAGTTACCTGAACGCGGGCGTCACGCCCACCCGTTGGGGCAACGCCCACCCCAGCATCGTTCCCTACGAAATGTTCAGCGGCAGCGACGACGCCTACTTCGTGATCGGTGTCGGCACGCAAGCGCTCTGGCAAAAGTTTGCCGCCGCAATGGAGCCCATCCGCGAATTGCTGAGCAGGGAAAAATTTCAAACCAACGCCCTCCGTGTAAAACATCGCTCCGAACTGCTACCGATTTTACAAAAAGCCTTTGCGACCAAACCCGCTCACGAATGGCTCCAGCTATTCGCCGCCGCCGAGATTCCTTCAGCGCCCATCAACGGCCCGCGTCAAGCCCTCGAAAATATCCAAAGCCAGTCGCGCGGCCTGATCGTACAACTCGAACATCCCCAACTCGGCGCCATAAAAACCATCGCCAATCCCATTCGACTGTCCGATACGCCCGTCAGCTACCGCCTTCCGCCTCCTTTGCTCGGCGAACACAACAGCGAAATCCTTCAAGCCGTGGGCTATTCCGCGACCGAAGCCACCCGCCTCATCGCTGAGCAAACCGCCGGCACCACCTCTCCTTCGTGAACTCCTTCCTGAAGTCCTGCCTGAAGTTTTTAGAGATCACGCCAATCCGTTAACAGCATCAGTGCGCAACAAGCTACAAATGCCTCCACCACACCTTGCCTGCCCGCTCGTATTCCCCGACAATGGGAAGCTCCACCACAGCATTTTTCGCCCTGAACGAGTAGCTTCGCGGGAGAGTCAATTAGAATGGCGTGCAATGACAAGCGGTTGGTAGCTTATTTCTCCATGGAGATCGCGCTCGAAAACTCCATGCCGAGCTACAGCGGCGGGCTGGGCGTACTGGCGGGCGACACCATCCGCGCCGCAGCCGATCTGCGCTTGCCGATGGTCGCGGTCTCCCTGCTCTACCGCAAAGGATATTTCTCCCAGCACCTCTCCGAAGATGGCACGCAAACCGAAGAACCCGTAACCTGGCGCGTCGAAGATTTCCTGCACGAAGAACCCGCCCGCGTAAGCATCCCCCTCGAAGACCGCCGCGTGGAGTTGCGTTGCTGGCGTTATGACGCCGTAGGCGTCCGTGGCTTCGAAGTCCCCATTTACTTTCTCGACGCCGACTTGCCGTCCAACGCTGAAGTTGATCGCGCGCTGACCGGCAGTCTCTACGGCGGAGATCCTTACTATCGCCTCTGCCAGGAAGTTATTTTAGGCATCGGCGGCGTGCGCATGCTGCGCGCGCTGGGTCACGAAACTCTCACTCGCTATCATATGAACGAAGGTCACGCGGCACTCTTGTCCCTCGAACTGCTGGAAGCCGAAGCCGCAGCGGCAGGTCGCACCGCTATTCGCGCCGAGGACATCGAAAAAGTTCGCTGCAAGTGCGTTTTCACCACGCACACACCGGTTCCCGCCGGTCACGACCGCTTTCCCATGGAATTTCTTACCCGCGCATTTCCCAATCAGACCGAGATCTTCGACCTGAAAGACAGCTCGTCCTCCGATCTCGTCAAGCGCGTCCTTCAGGCCGAGCAAGCTTTCCCCGACTTGAAGCAGGCCGCCCGCGCCGGCGCATCGCTTAACATGACCTATCTCGCGCTCAGCCTCAGCAAATACGTGAACGGTGTAGCCAAGCAACATGGCGAAACCTCGCGCCAAATGTTTCCCGGCGTGCCCATCGAAGCCATCACCAACGGCGTCCACGCGGGCACGTGGACCGCGCCCGTCTTTCGGCAGCTTTTCGACCGCTACATCCCCACGTGGCGGGAAGACAACTACAGTTTGCGCGGCGCTCTGGCCCTCCCCCCAGAAGAAGTCTGGGCCGCTCATTTAATTGCCAAGCACGAATTGCTCGAGTTGATTCGTCAGAAGACCGGAATGAAGTTTGATCCCACGAAATTCACTATCGGATTCGCCCGCCGCGCCACTGGCTACAAGCGCGCCGACTTGATTCTCGCCGATCTCGATCGCTTGCGGCAGATCGCCAAAAAAGCTGGACCATTTCAAATCGTCTATGCCGGTAAAGCGCATCCGCACGATGCCGGCGGCAAAGCCATCATTAAAAATATTTTCCAGGCTAAAAAAGCGCTGCGCAAGGCCGTCTCGGTAGTTTTTCTCGACGACTACAACATGGAGTTGGGCGGCAAAATTACCGCCGGCGTGGACCTCTGGCTGAACACGCCGCAATTTCCGCTGGAAGCGAGCGGCACCAGCGGCATGAAAGCCGCGCTCAATGGCGTCCCCAGTCTCAGCATTCTGGATGGCTGGTGGTCCGAAGGGCACATCGAAGGTGTCACCGGCTGGTCCATCGGAGATCTCCAGCGCGCCACGCCCGATCTCGTCACCGATAATCGCGCCGACGCGGAATCTCTCTACAACAAACTCGAGAGCGTGATCGTGCCGATGTTCTACAACGAGCGCGACCGTTACCTCAGCGTCATGCTGCATTCCATCGCCATCAACGGTTCGTTCTTCAACACCCAGCGCATGGTGCAGCAATACATTACCGACGCCTACATGCGCTAGTTCAGCTAACGCAGAATATTCTTGTACATCGCCATCCCTGCCGCCGCGTCCATACCCATTTTCTCAAGCGCCGCGACTTCGCGCCGTGTGGTGATCCCACCCGCCGCGATAATCGGGTGATCCGTGGCCTTGCGCAGGCCGCGAAACCATTTTAGATTCACGCCCGCCATCGTTCCTTCCCGATCTACCTCAGTGCACAAAAATGCCGCGCAGAATGGCGTCAGTTGCGCCATCACTTCTTCGGGACGAAAATTTAGCGTCCGTCTCCAGCCCTGGGTGGTGACCATCCCTTTCAGCGTGTCCAGAGCAATCACGATTTTTGCCGGATCAATCTTACGGGTTAGTCTCTCAAGAAAACCCACGTCCACCTTTCCGTCACGAAATACCGCGCTGCCAATAATGATCTGCGCCGGGTTCCATCCCGCGACCGTTGCAGCTCGCGCCACACTTCGAATCCCGCCGCCAACGCGCACTTTCATGCCGTAATCTTCACCAGCCGCGAAACACAATTCCTTCACTAGTTTCACATTTGGCTTTTTCCCCATGGTCGCGTCCAGGTCAATCACGTGCAGCCACTCATAGTTTTTGAATTTTTCAAGCAGTCCCAGCACATCGGCCACCGCCAGCTCACGCTTGCGCCCATGAATCAGCTGAACCGCCTGCCCATCCTGCAGATCAATGCAGGGAATCAGCATGGCAGCCGCACTGGAACATTTTGATCAGCCAGGAATTGTTTCAGCGCGCGAATCGACTGGTTGCCATCATGAAAAATGGACGCCGCCAGCGCCGCATCCGCAAAGCCATCGCGAAAAATCTCCGCAAAATGTTGCGGCAGCTTGGCTCCGCCGGAGGCAATGACGGGAATCGTCGCCTGTCGGGAAATCGCGCAAGTGAGCGCAACGTCAAACCCGGCTTGCGTGCCGTCGCGATCCACCGACGTGAGCAGAATTTCTCCCGCGCCCAGCTCCGCACCCCGCGCGGCCCAACTCGCAGCGTCCATATCGGTCGCCTCGCGCCCGCCTCTCACCATTACCTCCCAGCCCGCCTCGTGCTTTTTCGCATCAATAGCCAGCACCACCGCTTGCGCCCCAAACTCCGCCGACAACTCGGAAATCAATTCCGGGCGCACAACCGCCGCAGTATTCACCGTGATTTTATCGGCGCCGGCTCGTACCACCGCTCGCGCATCCTCAAGTGTTCGAATGCCTCCCCCCGCCGTGAGAGGAATATTCAACTCGTTAGCCACCCGTCGAATGGTTTCCAGGAAAGTCGGACGACCATCTCGCGAAGCCGCGATATCCAGCATCACCAGTTCGTCCGCGCCCTCGGTGTTGTAACGAGCCGCCAGTTCCACGGGATTTCCGGCGTCGCGCAATCCCAAAAAGTTGACGCCTTTCACCACCCGCCCGCCATCCGTGTCTAGGCAGGGAATAATTCGCCGCGCCAGCATCACGCCGCCAGCCGCAAAAAATTTTGCAAGACGCGCTGCCCGGCCTCGCCACTTTTTTCCGGATGAAATTGCACCGCAAAAATATTGTCTCGCTCGACCACCGCAACAAATTCCGCCCCGTATTCACAAGTCGCGCCGACATCCGCTACGGCATCGCCATTCTCTAGACCACCAGTCCCATGAATGGCCGCAAAAGAATGCGCAAAGTAGAAAAACGCGTCTTTCCCAATCCCTTCGAGCAGCCGGCTGCCTCCGCACGCGCACCGCACCTGATTCCATCCCATATGCGGCAACTTCGCTCCTCCTGAAAGCTTTCGAACGCCGCCGGACAAAATTGCAAGCCCTTCCAGGTCCGGCGCTTCCTCGCTCGTCTCATACAGCGCCTGCAAGCCCAGGCAAATTCCCAGGAAGGGAACACCGCGATGAATGGAAGCGATCACCGAGTCCCGCAAGCCATTTTCGTCCAGCGCGCGAATCAAAGCGCCGTAATGTCCCACTCCTGGCAGCACCACCACCGCGGCCGCCGCCAGCACTTCCGGCGAATTAGTCTTTTCCGTCCGCACACCGAGCCGCAGCAGCGCGCGCTCCACAGAAGGCAGGTTGCCAGCGCCGTAATCAATCAAAGTAACTTTCATTATTTCTCTACAGCAGCCCCTTTGTGCTGGGAAGAACACGCTGCAGTCGCTTGTCGCGCGACACCGCAAATCGCAGCGCCCGCGCAAAGGCTTTGAACATCGCTTCCACCTGATGGTGCGAAGAACGCCCGTACAGCGCGCGCAAATGCACGTTGCATCGCGCAGCCTGCGCAAATCCCTGGAAAAAATCCTCCACCAGCTCGGTTTGTAAATCCCCCACTCTCGCGGCGCCGATCTTCGCTTGCATCACGCAATGCGGACGCCCGCTCAAATCTATTGCCGCCACTGCCAGCGACTCGTCCATGGGCATCACAAAATATCCGGCCCGCAAAATGCCGCGCTTGTTTCCAATCGCCCGCAGCACCGCCTCACCCAGCGCGATTCCCACATCCTCCACGGTGTGATGTTGGTCCACGTCCAGATCGCCGCGAGCCGCTATTTTCAAATCGAACCCGCCGTGCCGCGCAACCAGTTCAAGCATGTGATCGAAAAATCGAATGCCCGTGGAAATCTCCGCCCGGCCATGTCCATCCAGCTTCAGTTTCAGCCGAATCTCCGTTTCGTTCGTCTCACGATGAATTGCAGCCGAGCGCGGCATATTCACTTAGCTCCCGCGCGACGTTTTGCGCGCATTTCTCGTCGAACAACTTTCAGCAAGTGCCGCATTTCAGTCGCCGTGCCGATAGTGATGCGCACAAATCCCGGCCCGATGTCATGGCTTCTCTCCCGCAGCAGAATCCCTTGCCCCGCCAGCTTTTTGAAAAGTCCCGGTCCTTGAGCGCCAAAATCCGCCAAAATAAAATTTCCCGCGCTTGGAAAAACGCTAACGTCCATGCGCTTCAATTCTCCCGCGAACCAGTCCCGAATCTTCCGCGTCTGACGCACGTAACTCCGTATCGCCTTGCCCTCCGCGACCGCCGCATCCGCCGCCACCAGGGCCGCGATATTCACGGGGAAGGGAGGCATCGCTCGGCGAAGCAGCGCGAGCGACTCGCCGCAGGCCATCACCGCGCCGAGCCGCAAACCCGCCAGCCCCGCCGCCTTGGAAAACGTGCGTGTAATAAACAACTGCGGGAATTTGCGGATCCACGGCAGCACCGTGACGCCCGAAAATTCCGCGTATGCCTCATCCATAACCACCACCGTTTCGCGCGCGGCCCTCAGGATTTTCTTGACCGCACTCCGCCGTAAAAGCGTTCCGGTGGGATTATTTGGATTGGCGATAAAAACCACGCGCGGTTTCTTCCGCAGCGCGCCGATAAATTCCCGCAGCGGAAACGTCATGTCCGCGCCATAGCGCAAGGTTTCGATTTTCGCGCCCGCGATCTCCGCGTAGTAGCGGTACATCGGGAACGTTGGCTCGCAAATCAGGATGTGACTACCAGGCTCCACGAACGCATCGAAAAACACGCGCAACGCGTCGTCGCCGCCGTTCGTCAGCAGCAGTTCTTCCGCCGCCACTCCGAAGTACGACGCCATCCGCTTCGTCGGCTTCGCGTATTCCGGATACATCGCCAGTTGTTTCGGCGAAAGTTTTCTTAGCGCCTTCACCGCCGCCGGACCACACCCGCTCGTGTTCTCGTTGAAATCCAGTCGCAGCTTACCCATCCGCCCTTCGGCGGGAGCTTCGTACGTCTTGCGCTGCAAAATGGCCGCGCGCACTGGCAACCTCGTCTTCATCGCCGCACCTCCACCGCGTGAGCGTGCGCAAGTAAACCCTCGGCTTCGGCCAGCACCTGAACATCTCCTGCCAAACGTTCAAATCCCTGACGGCTGATCGCTTGCGTCGTCACGCACTTCACAAAATCCGCCGTGCTCAGTCCGCCGCGACTTCGCGCCCATCCGGCCGTCGGCAATACGTGGTTGCTGCCGCTGCAATAGTCGCCAAATGGTTGCGCGCTCCACGGTCCAATGAAAATTGTTCCCGCGGCAGTAAGTTTTGCAAGTAACTCACCAGAGTTCTGCGGCAGACTCAAATGTTCCGGCGCAAAGCGGTTCACGAATTCGCACGCGCTGTCCGGCGAAGGCGCCAGGAGTATCGCTCCCGAACGCAGCGCGGAAATCTGCGCGGGATGCTTGTGTGGCAGCTTCCGAAGTTGCTCGCGAACTTCTACCTGCGTGCGCTCCGCAAAATCCCGCGAAGTCGTCACCAGAAAACTTCCGGCATCCGGCGCGTGTTCCGCCTGCGCCAACAAATCGGCGGCAACCCATTGCGCATTGCCGCTGCTGGCCAGCACAACCGCCTCCGTCGGCCCCGCCGGCAAATCAATAGCGCATTCATTGCTCACAACCTGTTTCGCGGCGGTGACAAAACGGTTTCCAGGCCCAAAGATTTTATCCACTCGCGGAACGCTTTTGGTCCCGTACGCCAATGCCGCGATAGCCTGCGCGCCGCCAATTCGCGCGATGCCCTTTACGCCCAGAATATTTGCCGCCGTCAGCACCGCGGCGTTTGGGTTGGGCGACACGACGGTAATCCTCTTCACACCCGCGACCATCGCCGGAATCACCGTCATCAGCAGCGTAGACAACAGCGAAAATCGCCCGCCAGGTACATAACACCCAATCGCTTCCACCGGCTTGACCATCTGCGAAATTCGGACTCCGGGTTCCACCTCCAAAGTCCATTCACGCGGCAACTGTTTCTCCGCAACGGTACGAATATTGCGCGCCGCATGTTCGATGGCCCGGCGCAGATCCTTATCCGCGTCCGCCCCGGCTCTTTCTATCTCCTCCGCCGACACCCAAATTCCGTCGCCCAAATCCACTCCATCAAATTTCTTCGTCCACTCGCATAAAGCGGCATCGCCACGTTTCTTCACATCCTGCACGATCCGCAGCGCCGCTCGATGAGCCGCAACATCTCGCTCGCGGCGAGACCGCAACAGCATTCGCTCAACTCGTGGTGTCAGTTTCAGGATTCTCATCACAGCACAATCTTGTTCAGCGGATATTCCACAATCCCCTGAGCCTTCGCGGCCTTCAACTTCGGTAGAATCTGCCGCACCACCGATTCCTCGATAATGGTATTGACCGCCACCCATTCCGGATCGCTCAAATTCGAAATCGTCGGATTCTTCAGCGCCGGAAGCACACCCAAAACCGCTTCCAGATGCTCGCGTCGCACATTCAGCATCAGGCCCACTTTGTTGGTGGCGTCAATCGCCCCCTGCAGCATCAGGATAAGATTTTCAGCCTTTTCGCGTTTCCACGCCGCGGTCGCCGCCTCACGATTCATGATGAACACCGTGGCCGATTCCAGCACCGTATCCACAATCCTCAAGCGATTGGCTAGCAGCGACGACCCCGTTTCCGTAACCTCCACGATCGCGTCCGCCAGTCGCGGCACTTTCACCTCCGTCGCGCCCCAGGAAAATTCCACCCGCGCGCTCACCCTATGCCTCGCCAGGTATCTTTCCGTGGTGCGCACCACTTCCGTCGCGATCACTTTCCCCGCCAGGTCCGCTGGTTTCTGAATCGGCGAATCTTCCGGCACCGCCAGCACCCAGCGTACCCTCGCCAGCCGCTGCTTGGCGTACACCAGCTCCGCCATCTCCTCGACGTTCGCTTCCGTCTCCATCACCCAATCGTGCCCGGTGATCCCCGCGTCCAGCGCGCCGGTTTCCACGTAGCGCGCCATTTCCTGCGCGCGCACCATCAGGCACTCAATTTCCGGATCGTCAATGGAGGGCGCGTAGCTTCTCGCGCTCAACGAAATTCTCCACCCCGCCCGCGCAAACAATTCAATGGTCGCGTCCTGCAAGCTCCCTTTTGGAATGCCCAGCTTCAGTCGGTTCACGCCTGCGGCCCTCCTCCGTAAACATCTTCGGGAACGAACGCGCGTTCTTCCGTCACCGTCGCCGCTCCATCATTTCCCAACTTTCTGTAAAAACAGCTTCGATAGCCCTCGTGGCACACTCCCGGACCCACCGCCCCCACCCGCACCAGCAGCGTGTCGGAATCGCAATCCACGCGAATCTCCCGCACCGCCAATACATGCCCGCTGGACTCGCCTTTCCTCCACAATTTATTGCGCGATCGGCTGAAAAACACCGCGCGCCCAGTTCGCTGCGTTTCCGCCAGCGCTTCTTCGTTCATGAACCCCAGCATCAGCACTTCGCCGCTGGCCTGGTCCTGAATGATGGCGGGCACCAGCCCGTTATATTTCTCAAAGGCAATTTTCACCGCGCCACCTTTCTCAACTCGCCGTAAAAACAAAAAACCCGCTGGGCTTTTCTGCGCCAGCGGGCTGATGAGTGCTTGTGTTAAAAAATTGCTATGCGCACCCCAGCAGACGCGGCGTTTGGCCGTGATGATGGCCAAAATGATGCTGCTGCCGATGCGTCCGTGAAGGGAGTGAAGTCTTCATGTAAGAAAACCAACCTTAAATAATTTCGCGACTCCTGTCAACCACAGTGTTTCGCCAACAATATTCACCTTGCCGCCATTCCCAAACTCCGAAATGTTCTGATAACGTCAGAGCCATCACGTGAATCTAACCAATCTGATATAGATGACATGCCCTGCCAGGAGGCCGCCATGGAAGAGAAAATTCGCAAAGACGATAAAGAGTGGAAGAAAGAGCTTACCCAGAACCAGTATTACGTCACGCGCCAGAAGGGAACTGAACCGCCCTTCACCGGCCAGTACGCCGACACCGAAGACCCGGGAATGTACAAGTGTGTCTGCTGCGGCCAGCCGCTGTTTGAGTCCGATACCAAATTTCATTCCGGCTCAGGATGGCCCAGCTTTCACTCCCCGGTGGACCACCAAGCCGTCGAAACCGAGACCGACAAGACCCACGGAATGTCTCGTACCGAAGTGAAGTGCAGCAAATGCGAAGCCCACCTCGGGCACGTTTTCGATGATGGCCCAAAGCCAACGGGCTTGCGCTACTGCATCAACTCCGCCGCGCTAAAGCTCGACGCCAAATAAAAAAGAGCCGCTCAAACAGCGGCTCTCCAAACCAAAAAAAAATAAAATTAAGCGCTGCTTAAGCCGCGTGGCAGCAGCTGTATGCCACTGATTCCGCGACCGGATCGCGTTCCCACACACCCAGCAGCATCACTTTTTCGCCTGTCGGGTACTTGAAAATGTAAAACACGTCGCGCGAACCTTGAAGCTCGAAAAAGCCTGGACGTCGCGGATCGGGCTTTACCGGCGCGCCTTGTTCCAGCAGCAGACGCAGCTCCCCGATTTGTTCTGCGGAATGGTTCCGCAGGTCCTGCACTACTGGTGCTCGTTTTGTCGTTGAGATCATATGTCTATCCACTGACTAAGCTTATCGTGCCGCTCACTTAGTAAGACGTAAAAACTCGGGGAATGTTTCAAAGTCCACAACATTTTTCAACTTTTTTCAACGCGCCCGGACAGCTCGCTGCAGAGCGCAAATCCCGAACTTCTCTAACTGTTTGATGCGGCGCGCGAACTGCAAGGTAGATGAGACGGCTCGCGCGAGCCGCGGATGTGATGTGGTTTCAAGCGCCTTTAGGTGCCTATACGAGGATGCCTGCGTGCACTTTGCGCCAAAAAGCTCGTTACTAACGGGCGCGGTACTTGCGCGTTCTGCATTTGTTTGCGATAGTTCGCAACACTGGAATCAAGACAGGACTGCACTGTGACCAAAGGCACCGCCAAGAACAACTCCAAAACCGAGAAGAGCACCTTTAACCGCGACCGCCGTCGCAAGCATCATCACTGGCTGGTTACCGTCTATTACGCCGACGGCGAAAAGTTCGGCCGCGTGTACACCGACAAAGAAAAAGCCACGCGCTTTGCCGACCGCCAGAAGCGCTCGCCGGTGGTAAAGTCCGCGCGCATAACCCAGGTTTCCTGATAACGAAATTCTGCGGAGTAATCGCCGGATGGAAGCAACGTCAGCACGGGCACTTGTCGCTGTTGGCCCGCCATGCTATATAAAGAAGAGTCCTTGAGCGGCCTTAGTATAGTGGTAGTACGGAACCTTGCCAAGGTTCAGGTGTCGGTTCGATTCCGATAGGCCGCTCCATTCCTTCCTCCAAAAGCCTTCCGGTCCTGCGGCACTCGCGGCTTCAAATTTGTAACAGGATTTCCTACGCCGCGATTTATCTTCCAGCCCGAAATCGCTTAGGATAGGCCCGGCGCGAACACCCACGTGAATAAATTCATCATTGCCGTCGGCTCAAAGCGCGGTCCCAAGCTCGACGCCGTTCACGACGCGTTGGATGTAATCGCGCATCGCCTAGGAACTGGCGCGCAATTTGAAGTGCGTGGCTTTGACGTTGATAGCGGAGTTGGACATACACCGCTGTCCTCCGCGGAATCCATGCGCGGCGCCCAGCAACGCGCGGAGGCTCTCATGCGCATGCCGGAGGCGGCCACCGACACATTCCGATATTTCCTCGGCATGGAAGGCGGCCTTGAAGTTGTAACCGGCAATGATTCACAGAACCCATCCGCCGGAAATATTCGCCGCCGTGTTTTTCTCGAGAGTTGGGCATACGTCAGCGATGGTTCGCGTGGCCACTTTGGCCGCAGCGGCGCGATTGAGCTGCCAGAGTCGCTTGCCACCGAAGTGCTCGATCAGGGTGTTGAACTTGCTGCCGCGATTGACAAGTTTGCGGGGCTCGCCGGCGTGCGCGATAACCAGGGAGCGTGGGGTGTTCTCTCGGGCGATTTGATCAGTCGGCGGGACGCTTTTCGCCTTGCGCTGATCGCGGCCTTCGCTCCGTTTTACAATGCCGCTTTGTTCCGCACCGCCGCCGCGGCGGGTTAATTGGTGAGATAATAAAGCGACAGGTTCTTTCACTGTCCGCATAAGAAGGACTAACCGTGGACATCGTAAAAGGAAATATGGGCTGGATCGAAGTCGTCGTCGGCCCGATGTTTTCCGGCAAGAGCGAAGAACTCATCCGGCGTTTGCGTCGCGCGGAATTTGCCCGCCAGCGCGTGCAGATTTTCAAGCCCGCCATTGATCAACGATATGCCGCCAACGAAATCGTCTCGCATTCCGGCCTGGGCATCGCCTCGGAAAACGTCAGCAAAGCCGCAGAAGTCATGGAAAAAGTTCACGCCCGCACGGAAGTCATCGGCATTGATGAAGCGCAATTTTTGGGCGAAGAAGTTGTGGAGGTCTGCAGCAAACTCGCAAATCTCGGCAAGCGCGTAATCGTCGCCGGTCTGGACACTGATTATCTCGGCCGCCCTTTTGAGCCCATGCCCCGCCTGCTGGCCATCGCCGAAGAAATCACCAAGCTGCTGGCCATTTGTGTGCGTTGCGGCAATCCCGCGGTGCACACCCAGCGTCTGGTCGAAAGTGAAGAGTTGGTTGTCGTCGGCGCCACGGGAATCTATGAAGCGCGCTGCCGCCGCTGTTTTGAACCCAACCTGGCGCTCGCGCAGGAAAAAAAAGAGAGTGGCCCGCAGCTGATGATTCGCGCCCGCCAGACCACCGCCGCGAAGTGAAGCGTTTAAAACATTAAGCGCCAGCACTTAGGTCACACCTGCGCATTTAAAGCTGGGCCGCTCCGCAATCGCGAAGTTAAGATGGTCCGTCTGTCTCCACTCCAGGAACTTCATGATCATTGAATCGAAGGCCCCCACACGCGTTGATCTGGCCGGCGCCACGCTGGATATCTGGCCGCTGTATCTTTTCCATCCTGGAGCGCTGACGGTTAACGCCGCAATTTCCCGCTACGCGTCCTGCGTCATCGAAACCAACCCATCGAGTAATGCGCAAATCAAGCTGGTGTCGCGCGATACCAAGCGCGAAGAAACTTTCAGTTCGCTGGCCGCCCTTGGCAAAGCTGGACGTTATCGCTTGCCGCTGCTGGCCGAGATTGTAAAATTTTTTCAGCCGCAGGGCGGCTTCACGCTCACTACCGATTCCGAAGCTCCCGCGGGCGCGGGCATTGGTGGCTCCAGCGCCATGGCCGTGGCGATTTGCGCCGCGCTGGACCGCTTCACGGGCGCAGGGAAAAGCAAAGAGGACTGGATCCACATCAGCCGCGACGCCGAAGCGGTGGTGATCTGCGTGCCCACCGGAACCCAGGATCACTATCCGCCGGCGTTTGGCGGGGCCGCCGCCATCGAACTACCCGCCGGCGGCGAACATCGCGTCGAGCTTCGCCTCAATCTTGACGAGCTCGAACGCCGCATCGTGGTGTGCTACACCGGCAAGCCCCGGCAGCACGGCATCAACAATTGGGAAGTTTTCAAGGCGCACATCAATGGCAAGCGCGCGGTGCGAAACGGCATGGAGAAAATTTCGCAAGTGGCGCAGTTGCTGCGCGTGGCGCTGGAAGCCGCGGACTGGGACGAAGCCGGCCGCCTGATGCGCGAGGAATGGTTTTTCCGTAAACGAAATCTGCCCACCATTTCCACCAAGCTGGTGGATCGCGTAATTGATGATTCGCGCCGAAAGGGCGCGCTTGCGGGAAAAGTTTGCGGCGCCGGTGGCGGAGGCTGCGTGGTCCTGTTGATCGAACCCGACGCCCGTGCGAAGGTGGAAACCGCCATCCGCGCGGCCGGTGCCGAAGTCTTGCCCGTGAAAATCGACCGCCAAGGAGTGCAGGTCATTTCTCGCTAGCGACTGTCGGCCTACACATCGCACTCAGGCATTGTAACTTTGTAATTCAGAGGTAGACCGCCGGGTCTCACGCTTTTCCTGGTGCAGCAATTTCAGCCTTCAGAGTCGCCGAGCACAGCGTCAAAAATGTCGACACGCCGACATTTGCACGAATTTGTCCGCCTGTGAGGCGGTCTCAAAATTTTGGTTTCACGTGAAACAAGGAATGGAAAACTCACTAAGTTTATTGAGCAGAATGGTCTACGCGTGAAACGCAAATCTTTTGCATTCGAACGTTGCGGCCGTTCGAATATGTTGCCTCTTCGAACCCGCTGATTCACCTAGTGATTGCGGCAACAAATTTCAACTCACGGATTCCTCGGCAACTGAAGAAGGCACGCCACCACGAGTACGGAATCCTGAGCCACCATATGCTTACGACCTTATCTGCGACGTGTTCGGACCTTCGCCCTTCGCAGGGCCCACTGGGAAACCTGAATCTGCGGAGCGGGGAATAGCCCTTTGGGACAAGTATGTAATACGATTACGCCTGTCCCAGGCCGCCACGGTAGTAGCTGTTCAACGCCTTTTTCGCATCATAGAATGAGTATGGAGATTGTGCCCTGGGTTGTCGGCGGTTTCGGCGCGTTTGAGTCTTTCGTATGAACTTTTACTCCATATCTTTGATTGTTTTGCTGTTTGCCTACGCGGATGTGCCGCAGGTGAACACATTGCGTCCGCGCGTGAACCCCGCGGAGGTGTTTCCGTCCGGAGGCGAGATACCGCTGTTTGGCAATGATGCGGTTCCCGCGGACGATCCGCACGGCCAGAACGCTGCTCAGGACAAAGCGGGCGCGGTTGGCAAATCCGGGCCGCTGCAGGACAGTTCAAAACTTAATTTGATTCGCTACGTGTCGGGGGAGTACGCCAAGGCCATCAAGCCGCTCCCCGCCGGCAAAGAAGGCTTCATCGTACATATCGGTCAGCCGCTGGATGCCAATATGCTGGATCGCCAGGTGGCCACGCACGGC
>JBBRPU010000008.1:0-30179 GCA_038227545.1 Candidatus Acidiferrales bacterium | reverse complement strand
TTTTGTCATACTCCCTTCGTCCGTCGAGGTTCCCATGAAATCTTTTCTTTTAAAGCTCGCCGTAATGACCGCGTTCTCGGTAGCGCTGAGTCCTGGCTTGCTTCCAGCGCAGGAAGCGCCTGGCGCGTTCGTCATTATTAACGCGCAAGTCTCGGATGGTACCGATGCGCCGCTGAAAAAGGTCAGCGTACGTGTGGCCGGCGACCGCATCGCGAAAATCGGCATATTCAAGCCCGCCGCCGGGGAACAAGTCATTGATGGACAGGGGCTAGTTGTCGCGCCCGGCTTCATTGACATTCATAATCACTCCACCGAGGGCCTGGACGCCGACCCGCTCGCCGAAACACAAATTTCCCAGGGCATCACCACCGTAGTGCTTGGGCCGGACGGCGATTCGCCATGGCCCATCGGCACATGGCTCGATACGCGCCGCAAGAATCCCGCGTCGCTCAATGTGGCCACGCTTTTCGGCCACGCCACCGTTCGCTCCCTGGTGATGGGTAAAGATTTCCGCCGCGTAGCCACTCCGGACGAAATCCAGAAAATGGCTGCGCTCGCGGAAGAGGCCATGAACGAAGGCGCCTTCGGCGTTTCCAGCGGCCTGGAATACGACGTGGCCAGCTACAGCACCACGGAAGAAGTAGTGGCCCTCGCCGAAGTTGCCGCCAAACACGGTGGCTTCTACGAAACGCACATTCGCGATGAGGGCAACAAAAGTTTCTCCGCGCTCGAAGAAGAAATCGCCATCGGCCAGCGCGCGCACATCCCCGTCGAACATTCGCATATAAAAGTAAGCACCGTCGCGGTGTGGGGAAAAGCGCCGGAATACATCAACGTGATTGAAGCGGCCCGCAAGCGTGGACTGGATATGCTGGCCGATTGCTATCCGTACGACGCGTGGAACTCCAACATCAAAGTCCTCATGCCCGACAAGCAATACACCAATCCGCAAAGCGTGGAGAAAGCGCTCACCGACACCGGCGGCCCCGACACCGTCACCATCACCGAATTTTCCCCGCATCCCGAATATGTCGGGCACAACATCGCCGAGCTTGCCAAGGAACGAAAAATCTCCACCACCGATATGTATATCCAGATCATCAAGGAAGGCGATGCGGCCAACACCGAAGCCAGCATCATCGGCAAATCCATGATTGACCGGGACATTCAGGCCTTTTATCAGCAGCCTTGGGTAATGGTCTCGAGCGACGGCGGCATCGGCTCGCAGCATCCTCGTGGTGCCGGCACTTTCCCCCGGGTGCTCGGTTTATACGTCCGCGAGAAGCACTGGATCACTCTGCCCGAAGCCATCCACAAAATGACCGGCCTGCCGGCGCAGCGCCTCGGCTGGAAAGATCGCGGCGCCATCCGGGAAGGCGCGGTGGCCGACCTGGTCCTGTTTAACCCCGTAACCGTCATAGACCGCGCCACTTTTGCCAAGCCCTTCGAGATTGCCACCGGCATCGAGAAGGTTTTTGTCTCCGGCACCCTGGTTTGGGACGGCACCAAAGCCACCGGCTCCAAGCCCGGCCGCGTCATCTCCGCGGAGGCCCCCGCAAAACACGATGACCGCCCGGCTAAGAAGCCGGACCCGCCCTCTTCCCGAGCGTCCCGGTAAGCACCCCGTTTAAAAGTAGTCACTACACACCTTCGCTTAAATCGCGTACTATTCCCGCCCTGTCCCTAGGGACAGGTTCTCCCTTTCAAGCGAGTTATTCACAGCCATGAGTACCGTAACCACCACCGAAACCGCCCTCACCGATAGTGTCGGCGCCAAGCTTCGCAAGACCATGATCGGCGCGGGATTCGCCGTGGTGTTGATCGTTCCCAAAGTTCTCAATCTCCGCCGCAACGAGAGTTCCTGGACGGCGTTTCGCACCGTGCTCGGCCTGTTTGGAGCCGCGCTGGTGATCCTGCCTATCGGCTTTTACAGCAGCTATTTTCTGGCGGTCATCGGGCTGGGAATCTTCATCGCCGCGATCATGCTGCCGCCCGCCAAGGCCACCTCCGGTACCGACGATAAAGCCAAAGAACTCGGTGCCCTCGTGGTTGTGAATGGCGGCCTGCTCCAGGCGGGGCGTGACGCCACCGCTCCCGTCCAGCTTTTTGTGGGTTCCGAGCACGTCTGGGCGCTGCAGGGCGACTTCCATCCGTTACTGGTAATTTCCGTACCCGAGCTGATATCCGCCCGCGCCGAAGAAATGCAACATGGCTGGATTTTGCGATTACGCTGGGCCGATCGCAGCGCCACTTTTGAATACTCTGGCGTATTCGCGGAACATCTGGCGCGCGTCGCCGAAAGCACCATCCAAAGCGTGATGCATCCCTCACTGCCCGTCTTCCCGCAGAGCCGCGCCGCCAGCGCCTGACGCTTTTCAACAAAAAAGCCTTCCGCGGCACAAGATGTGTCAAAATATCGTTATGGCTAGAGGATGGGAAAGCAAGGACGTAGAGTCACAGGTTGATCTGCTGGAAGCCAAGCAAGAGAAGTCCCATTCAGCGGCCAAAACCGCCGAGCAGTTACGGAAAGATCAGGAGCGTAAAGACCTGCAGCTTTCCCGGATAAGAATCGCCAACGACCTGGAATCCGCCACCCACCCGCAACACCGCAAATCCCTCGAAGCCGCCTTAGCCCACCTGGATAAAAAAATCAGCGAAGTTGGCTAGCTCAGCGAATAAAATCTCCGGCCAGCCCCCAAAAGTCATTCACATAGTAGTGCGACAGCACGTTTCCGAACAGATAGCACACTCCCTGGCACGGCGGGATGTCCCCATGAATTTTCTTGCCCCGCGCGAAGATCTTCCGCAACGATCCATCCCGCAACAGGTTACCGGCTACCTTGCGCAACGGCTCGCAGGGATAAAACACGTCCCCGTTGGGATAAACACGCGGAAACATGGTCGGGAAGCATTGAAATTCCTTGAACCGCAGCAATGTTTCGATGGTCCGGGGCGTTCCGTTGATAGGCTGTGTTCCGGCGCGCCGCTCGATAATTTTGTCCACCAACGCCTGATAGCCCGGATTTTTCAATAAGGCCAGGTTCGGCATCTTTTCCATCTGCGCGGACTGCGCCGCGAACACGAAACCCTGCTCCCCGCACCAGTCCAGCAACTTCGAAACTTGCCCGATGTTCCACTCTTCAATCACCGTGCTGATGGTGATGCGCCTCGCACTGCCCAGCCGCTCCTTGGCAAATTGCAGATTTTCCATCACTTTCGGCAGCGCAGCCGGCTTGGAGAGTGGATTGGTGGGGTCCGCGGCTAGCGCATCGAGACTGACCACCAGCCCGGTCACCGCTCGCAGAATGCGCGGCTTGCGATCCAGCAGCGTGCCGTTGGTGATCAGCAGCAGCGAGCGAAAGTTGCATTCGAACCGCGCGAAGTCCACCAGCTCTTCGATGTCCGGCCGCAGTGTGGGTTCGCCACCGGTGATGACGAGGGAGTCGGTTTCTTTGCGAATCCGCCGCAACACCCGCATGGTCTCCGCGGTGGACAATTCGTCGCTGAAGACGTCCGGCTCTTTCTGCGTGCAATAGCTGCAATCCAGGTTGCACTTGTGCGTCGCATAAAAAGTGACGGCATATGGCGCGACCACATTGGTGCGCAGAATTTTCGTCCGCCAGGCGTTTTGAAAATACAGCTGGAAATTTTTGGCCACGAACGGCGCTTGCCGCACCAGACCGCGCAATAAATCGCGCTTTGTCGGCGGGCGCTTGTCCAGCGCTCCAACCGGCACAAAATTGGCTTGCCGCTGCTGCGTCGCGGTCTTCATGGAAGGTTCCAGCGTACCGCAGCGCGCCTAACCGTGCCAGAAAACGGAAAAGCGCGGCAACCACGCCGCGCCAGTGATGACATTTCAATTCGTAAGAAACTAGTCGGTAAAAACCACTCCCACCGCGGCATGTCCCTTTTCCGCACCGGCATCTATGCGCACCACGTAGCCGCGCAGCTTCATGGTTTGCAGACCATCAGGCCCCGGGGTTTCCATCTCCACCTGTAACTCCGATTGCAATCGCGGCAGGTGTCGCAGCGAAATCAGCGCGCCTTGCAGCGAAATATCGCGCACCACGGTTTCCTCTTCAAACGGCTTGCCGCCCTCGGTAACCCCACAAATGCGCGCACGAAACTGCGCTTCGCGCCGCAACGCCGTTCGTGTTCCGGGCAGGTGCGCCTGCACATTGTCGTGGGAACCGACACCGCCGAGCGTAATCCCCATGCCTTCGCTGGCCGCAAACACGGAATCAAACTCCTCGCGCGCTTGCCGCAAAACGGTATCCACCATGCGGTCGGTGGAATCCGGATCGTGGTGAAAAAGCACCAGCGTGGTAGCGTTTCCTTCGCGCGCCACCTTCACGCCTTCTTTCCATGAAGAATGTCCCCAACCCTTTTTGGTGGTGGCCAGCTGTTCGGGAGTGAACTGCGCGTCGTTGACAAAAATATCGGCTCCCGCCGCCAGTTCCGCGAGGCTCTTGTCGAGCTTCGGGTCGCCTGGTTCGTTGTCGGTGGCGTACACCACCGTGCCCGCCGAAGTCTCGATCCGGAATCCCAGACA
The DNA here is from genome assembly GCA_038227545.1 of Candidatus Acidiferrales bacterium. Lineage (GTDB taxonomy): Bacteria > Acidobacteriota > Terriglobia > Acidiferrales > UBA7541 > Acidiferrum. The sequence continues at coordinate 25,627 of JBBRPU010000008.1, read as the reverse complement.
GCCTTGCGGGTGATTCAGCCAGCGCGCCGTAACTTTATTTTCCCCGATGCGAAACGTGTCGCCCCCGTCTACTTCCTGGAATTTGCGCTTGGCATTCATCGCCGACATGTCCACGGGAAAATACGGCAAGGCCATTTGCGTTTCGAAGACCTGCTTCAGGCTGTCGCGGCCCAGAAATTTCGAACGAAAACTGTAAAAGTGGAAGTGATTATCTTCGGCGTAAAGGGGCGCGAAAAATGGGATGCCTTGAATGTGGTCCCAGTGATAGTGGGTCACCAGAATATGCGTTTCGGGGGTGCTCTTGCCATCAGGCGCCGCCCAGCGGCTGCCCAGCATGCGCAGCCCCGTGCCGCAGTCCAGAATAATTTGTATGCCGTCCGGAGTTATCAGTTCCAGGCAAGGCGTGTTGCCGCCGTAGCGCCACGTCCCCGGATCTACCGTGGGCGTAGAACCACGCACACCCCAAAAACTTAATTTAGCAACGGGCGAAGTCATTTATGTATGCGTCAAGCGCCTCGCGAACGGCGCTCCCCTATTCCCCGATACCACAAACCAGCAACGTCACCATTCGTGCATTCTGGAAGCTGCTAATCATCGTGGCAGCCGCTGGGCGGACCGTCAATCAATTCGCGGTGCGGACGTGTCAAACTGCCCAATAAGCGTTTAACAAGTCGCAGCGCGTGCTGCACTCCGCTGGCCAACTATGCGTAGAATGGAAACGATGGCTCACGATCACGACCACGGATCAGCCGCGCACAGCCACGCTCACGACGATCATGGTCACGGTAGCCATGCCGGACACTCGCATCCGCCCCTGGAACCTTCCGTTCTGGGCTGGGCCATGGCCGCGACCCTGGGTTTGGTGGTTGCAGAAATTTTTGGCGGAATACTGGGCCACAGCGTCGCGCTTTTGAACGACGCGGTGCACAACCTCTCCGATGTTCCAGCGCTCGGCATCTCTTATCTGGCTATGCGTTGGGCGCAGCGCCCCGCGGACAACGAAAAAACCTACGGCTACCATCGCGCCGGAATCCTGGCGGCCTTCACCAACGCTACCGTGCTCGTGTTGCTTTCCGTCTGGCTCGGTTACGAAGCCATCGAGCGTTTCCGTTCACCGGTGGTGGTGGTGGAGAGCTGGATGATCTGGACGTCTCTCGCCGCCCTGGCCGTCAATGGCGGCATCACCCTGGCTCTCGTGCGCGGTCGCAATGATCTGAATTTGCGCAGCATCCTGGTTCACAACTTCGGTGACGCGCTTTCCAATATCGCCATCATTGTCGGCGCGATACTCATTCACTTTACCCACTTGCCGTGGATTGACCCGCTGCTGGGCATCGCCATCGGCTTATTAGTTTTGTGGTCCAGCATCGGCATCTTGCGGCAGTCGTCGCACATTTTACTGGAAGGGCGCCCGCAAGGCATGAGCGTGGAAGACGTCGCGCGCGCCGTACTCACCGTTCCGGGCGTCCAGGAAGTTCACGACGTGCACATCTGGTCGCTCGGCGAAGCTCACAACGCTCTGAGCCTGCACGCACGCGTCCCGGACATGCACCTCGACGAGTGCGAGCGCATCCTTACTGGAATTCAGGCCAAAGTAGCGGAAAAATTTGGCATCGGCCACACCACCGTACAGCTCGAACGCGCCGGCCTCCCCGCCCACTCCGGCTACGTCATGCCCGAGCCCCTCAACAAAGTGGAATCAAGCTAACGTTCAGAAAACTTCGGGTAGTAAAGTTGAGCGGAGGGTGCCTACCTTCGGCTTTTTGAAGGCCTGCCCGCCGTGGCGGGTGGGTCTTGTAACGTGGAACGCCAGAACTTTGGACAACAACGCACTGCTTGGAATTTCTCCGAGAAAAATCTCGCGTAGAGGGCTCTTTTAAATTCTCAATCAAAAAAGTCTAGGCCGGGGCGCGAAACACCATTCCGCGCTGCTCATTGAATTGCTGCGTGGCATCCAGATCCAACGTCTCGCGCTCCACACTGCGGCGCAAACCTTCGCTAGAAACATACCGCAGCGACCCGCGCTCCCACGAATAAGCCACCGCAAAAAACACCGTCCCATCGCGCCTGACAAAAACATACTCGGGCACATCTCGCTGCGGCGCAGGCGGACCTAACACCGGCAAGCGATCCACGCTGCGCACAGGAGCACGACGCTTGGCCGCCGCTCTAGGATCCTCGTCGCCCTCCGCGTCATCGGCTAAGGTCTCGTCACCCGGAGCGCTTTCCACTCCGGCAGCACCTAGATCCGCCGGCAGAAAATATCCTCCGCCAGAAAATGGAAACAGCAGCGCGCCATCATTGCCGTGATGGTGCCGGCCATTCCCAGCATTGGGATGGGTCGCGGCGACGTGCACGTAGTCAAAGCCCAATCCGGGAGCCGCGTCGGACTCCGGGGAGAAATCGGAGATGGCATCTCGCCGCCGCGAACCATGCGGCTGCCCGCCATGACCAGCCGCTCCTCGCACATGTCCGCGATCCGCGCTACGCGTGCCAACGCCCACAGCGGCCCTACGCGCGACGGGCTGGCCACTCGGCGAACGAGAGATCATCAAGTGGCTTCCGGGTGAACTGGTCATGCGCGCTCCAGCCATCGCCGGAGCGCCAGTATTCACGTGAGCGGCCCCAGAGGGAACGGCCTGGCTGGACGGGGCGGGCATAACGCCGCCTGATCGCGCCGCATTGCCCGGCCCCTGCGCCAACAAACCCACCGGAACGGAGATCAGAAAAATTGAGAGAGAGAAAACTCGGCCCATGTTGTTCACCTGCCGTGAGCACCGCTCGCGGCTCCCAACCCTGCCACTCAGTATTATAGATGCCGATACCTCAAGGGAGGTTTACGTACCCACGTTTTACAGCAAATTTAGAACATTTACCAGCGCGGCCTACCCACCCGCTTCCGCCCTCTCGCGCTTCCCCGTTTCTGGGGGATGTGCTATAAACATCGAGCCGTGGAATCTTCGACGAAGCAGGCGCCACCGCACCAGGCTTTCGAGTCCGGTCATTCGATGCAGGAACCGAATGGTGCCAGCCCCGCAACTGCACCGCTTGGAGACCCGTCGAACTATTGCCCGGTTTGTTCGCAGCGGCTTGAATCGCGCCGCTGCAAGTTGATTTGTGCCGTTTGTGGTTATTACATGTCCTGCTCAGACTATTACTGATAAGCTTTGCGACTCCGGACGAGCAAGGTCCGGAGCCCTTTTCCGACGAGGAGGAAAATAACGTGGCACTGAAATTTACGAATCGCGAAGTGGACGGCGTGGCACTGGTGGCACTGGATGGCCGCATCGTGCTCGGTGAAGAGAGCAACGCGCTGCGCGAAAAAGTGAAAGGCCTGGTCGCTGAAGGCAAAAAGAAAATCGTGCTGAACATGGACAACATCACGTTCATTGACAGCGCCGGCCTCGGCACGCTGGTGGCCTCGCATCACAGCGCCAAGGCGCAAGGCGCGGCGCTGAAACTCTGCCATCTGGGCAGCAAGTTTCAGGAAGTTTTGCAGATCACCAAGCTGCTGACGGTCTTCGACGTGTACAACACCGAGGCCGAAGCGGTAGCCAGCTTTAAGTAACGGAAGTCTCGGCCGCAAATTCAGAAATCGGGCACGCTTCGGCGTGCCTTTTTGTTTTTAACGGCTCTTGAGCAGATTGCCGGATCAGGACCGCGCCGGGTCTACGCTATACATGGTGATTCCGCTCATCAGCTTGGGATAAAAATCCGTGGATTTCTGCGGCATCACTTCTCCGGCGGTGGCGATTTTCACCACCTGCTCCACGTCGCAGGCGTTCAGCAGAAAGGCAATCTGCGCGGAGCCCTGGTCCACGGCATCCAAAGCCGCGCCCGCTTCACGTTCATACGTGAGATTCGATTCCGCGACCACGGACTGCGGCGTGATGCCTAGCCCGGGCTCCAGGATTCCGTCATGTAGCAGCACCACGTCCAGTTCCCGCTGCAGCGGCGAAACACTGGGCAACAGTCGGCTTAAATCCACGCCCTCACGCAAGGTCAATACGTAAAACGCGCGAGCCCCATCTCCGACCGCGGGATACACACCGATGGCCCGCTTCGCGCGTGCCGCCGAAAGCTTGCGCAGAAATTCTTCACGCGCCTGCGCTTTCCCGTTTTCATCGGAGAACGGGATGGCCTCCGCCGTAAACCACGGTTCCAGGTGCCTCCGCAATTCTGTCCAGTTGAATTGGCGCAGCTTGGCCACTACCCGGTGCGTCGGCAAAATCGTCAGTCCCGCGCCTTGCGTATTGATGAACGTCATCATCGCCCGCTCGTAAGGCGCGTCCGCGATATTTTTTCCCGCGGCCGCGCGACGCTCGTTCCGGTAATTGAGCGCCGTCTCGTAACGGTGATGGCCATCCGCAATCACAAGTTTCTGATCGGCCATGGCCTCACGAATCGCTTTCACCCGCTCGGGGTCCGCAATCACCCACAGGCGGTGCACCACTCCATACTCGTCGGTCATTTCCGTCGCGGGAACTGCCGCGGCTTCCGCATCGTGCAAAACCTTGTCCACGCTTTTTTGCGCGTCGGAATAAATCAGAAACAGCTGCCCGGTAGAAATTTGCGTATGCCGCAGCAACTCCAGTCGGTCGGCTTTCGGGCCCGACAAAGTGTGCTCATGTCGGTAAATTACCCCGGCGGAATATTCTTCCAGTTGGCCCGCACCGATAAATCCCCGGCGCGTGCTGCGCTGCTTCGTTCCCGGCACAGTGTATTCCTGCGTGTATCCGTAGAAGGAAGCCGCCGCATCCTGCTGGACAATTCCGCTGCGGATCCATTCCTGAATCGCCGCCGCCGCGCGCGTGTACACGTTATCCCCTGGAGCATCGCTGGGATGCACGCGTCCTTTTTCCACGGCAATCAAGTTGTGCGCGTTCGCGGCATAATATTTATCCTGCATCGCGGGCGAAATCTTGTCGTACGGCTGCGTAAGCACCTGCTCAAAAGGCGCGTGTGCGGGGTTGTAGCGAAACGCGCGAAATGGAAAAACCTGGGCCATGTGTTCTCCGAATATTCAAAAATGTATAGTGGTCTAGTTTACGCGAACTGCCCATCCCACCGCGACCGGACCGATGCCGAATAACACTGTCGCCACGCCAAAATCCCGCGCCGCACTCTGTGTTTCATGCTTTAAGATATTCACAGACCAATGGCCGACCACCGCTTCTCTTCCGTTCGCGCACTGATTTTTGATCTCGACGGCACCCTCATAGACTCAAAACTCGACCTCGTCCATGCCGTCAACGCCACGCTGCGCGAATTGCATCGCCCCGAATTGCCCGAAGAAACCATCTCCAGCTACATCGGAAATGGCGCTCCGGTCCTGGTGGCCAAATCACTCGGCGCGGACGCCCCTCCCGATGAGCTTGCCCGCGCCCTAAAATTTTTCCTCGCTCATTATGAAGCTCACAAGATGGACAACACCTGCGCCTATCCCGGCGTGCCCGCGGCCCTTGAGCATCTTTCCGCCATGCCCATGGCCGTGCTCACCAATAAGCCCGTGCGCATCAGCGTACGCATTCTCGAAGCCCTCGGCCTCGCGAAATATTTTCGCGCCATCTATGGCGGCAACAGTTTCGAGACAAAAAAACCCGACCCGCTCGGCGCCAACACCATTCTCCGTGAATTCAGCACGCGCGCGTCGGAAGCCGTGGTGATTGGCGACTCTGAAGTGGACGTGCAAACCGCGCGCAACGCCGGGACGCTCGCCGCCGTCGTCAACTACGGCTTCGGCATACACGACCGTGCCGCGCATCCCGCGGACCTATATCTAGACCGTCTCATGGACATCATTCCCGCGCTCGGCGGCACGCGCTGCTGACGAAAATCTGCGCGCCCTTGCGTTCCATCGCCGCGCTTGGCAGACTCACCCAGTGCTCATCGGCATATTTTCTGAACTCGACGCTCCCGGCGGCATACAACGCGCCGGCCGGCACATCGCCGCGGTGCTCACCGAATATGCGGACAGCCGCTCGATGGAGTGCCGGCTCTTCAGCCTCAACGATTCTCCGGAGCTTCATCGCATGTCCGTCGGCGAACGCGAATTTGTCTTCACTGGATGTGAGCGTGCCAAAGGCCGCTTCGCCGCTACCGCTCTGCGCAGCGCCCGCCGCCACGCCAAACTGGTCATCGCCGTGCATCCGAACTTGGCACCCGTGACGCAAACGATGCGTCTGGCCGCGCCGCGCATGAGAACCATCATCTGCACTCACGGCATCGAGGTTTGTGAACCACTCTCGCCAGTACGCCGCCGCTCCCTGCGTCGCGCCCATCTCGTGCTAGCGCCAAGCCAAAATACTGCCGATCACGTCATCACCCACCAAAACGTAAAACCTGAGCGCATCCGCGTACTTCCCTGGGCGCTCGACCCGGAATTTGAAGCGCTGCTCCCGGCCGCGAGCAAGGCCCTGCCGCCCGCCAACTTCCCCGCCGGTCGCGTCATTTTGACCGTCGGCCGCTGGCTGCACAGTGAACGCTATAAAGGTATGGACACGCTGATCACCGCGCTGCCCCGTTTGCTGCCGCGTTGGCCGGAAGTGCAGCTCGCCATGGTCGGCGAGGGCGACGATCGCGATTGGCTCGAAGAGCTCGCGGAAAAAACTGGTGTGCGCTCCCACGTGCATTTCCTTAGCGGACTTTCCTACTCGCAGCTGGCCTCGTGTTACTCTGCGTGCGAAATTTTTGCACTGCCGAGTCTCGCGGAGGGTTTCGGCCTGGTGTATCTCGAAGCGATGGCTTGCGGCAAACCGGTGATCGGCGGTGCTCACGGCGGCGCGCCCGAAGTGATCGTGGATGGAGTTACGGGTTACCTGGTGCAACACGGCGATACCGAACAGCTTTCCACAGCCATCGAAACATTGTTGTCCGATCCCGCGCGCGCGAAAGAAATGGGCGCACGTGGCTGCCAGCGGGTCGAGCACGAATTTCGCTTCAGCGTTTTTGCCAAGGCACTTAAGAAAATTCTTCGCGAACAATGCGAATCCTGAACGTCACCGAAACCTACGCTCCATTTCTCGAATTCGGCGGCCCGCCCGTAAAAGTTCGCGCTCTTGCGGAAGGCCTGGCTCGACGCAGTCACACCGTTAACGTACTAACGGCCGACTGGGGCCTCGAAAAACGGCTCCGCAATCAGTCGGAGTCCGAACTTCTCACCCAAGGTTGGGATCGTTCCCCGTTCGGCTGGCGGCACAATGGCGGCGGCGTGCAATCCACCTACATCCCCAGTTGGTTTCGCTACCGCACGCTCAGCTGGAATCCCGCGGTGAATCGTTACTGCCGCGCTCGTCTACAGAATTTCGATGTCGTCCATATCTTTGGCGTATACGACCTGCTCGGCCCTCCGGTGGCAGCGGCGGCTCGCGAGCGCGGCATTCCTTACGTGATCGAGCCCATCGGGATGTTCGTGCCGATTGTCCGGAACGTGTGGCTGAAACGGATGTATCATTCCTTGATAGGCAGGCATTTATTTGCAGGCGCCAGCGCTGTCGTTGCCACGTCGGAGCTTGAAGCTGATGAATTGGCCGCTGCCGGAATCGTGCGGACCAAAATCGTCTTGCGTCGTAACGGCGTCGAGCCTCCCAGCGCACTGCCGGTTCGCGGAAATTTTCGCTCTACCTTGGGCATTTCCGAGCGGGCCAAAGTTATTTTGTTCCTGGGCCGCCTCTCGGTGAAAAAGAGCCCGGAACTCTTGCTTCAAGCTTTTTCGCAGCTTCCGGCAAGCTTGGGAGACAACCCGGTGACTCTGGTTTTCGCTGGCCCCGATGAGAGTGGAATGCAGCAGAAGCTCGCCCTCGAAGCTGCCCGCCTGCAAATATCTACGCGGGTAAAATTTTCGGGACCACTGTTCGGCCAGGACAAATGGGCCGCTTATCGAGACGCTGACGTTTTCGTGCTGCCCTCGCAAAACGAAAATTTTGGCAATACCGCCGCCGAAGCGGTGGCCGCCGGCACTCCGGTGGTGGTTACCGAAAAATGCGGCATCGCGCCGCTGCTCAAAGATGTTGCCGGTTTGGTGGTCGCCCACGATGCCGGAGCGGTTGCAGCAGCCATGCATCGTTTACTCACTGACTCGCAGCTGCATGGACAATTCGCCGCATCCTGCGCCGCACTAACTGCTCGTCTCGGTTGGGAACAACCCGTGGCTGAAATGGAAAATCTCTACGCAAGTCTGATGACCGCATCAGAATCCGGCGCTGCACCGCGGGCCGTGGAGTAGCCTTGGCAACTCCCTCTCCCCAACGGGCAGCGATGTTTCGCGTCATCTGGCGCACGGTAAACGCGCTGCTGATCGCTTCCATTCTTTTTCTCGGTTACGCAACCGCCTGGGAATATTCCGTGCGGCGCTACCTCAAGGGCTTTTCTGACGCCGTCGTTCCCAACGGCTCCACCGACGAAGCTAAAGTCGAAGCCATCCTCGCGTGGATACGCACCGGGCCTTCGCGTCCGTTGGCTGCGCACCCTGATCGCCTGGATTTTCGCGACCCCGAAAACACTTTGAACTACCGGCAGTTGCTGGCCATTTGCGGCACGGCCACCAACGCTTTCCTGAATCTTTCGCGCAGCGCCGGGCTCGACGCCCGCCGCTTGTTGCTGCTTACCCCCGAAAACACTACCAAGCATGTAGTCGCTGAAGTTCGTATTGATGATCGTTGGATTATTGTGGACCCCACCTATCGCGTCGTGTTGCGCGACGCGCAGGGCCATATGCTTACCCGCAAGGATTTGCAGGACCCCGCAATCTTCGCCCAAGCCACCGGCAAACTTCCTAACTATCTCAGTGTTTACGATTACAAGAATTTCGCGCACGTTCGCGTGGCCCGGCTGCCGCTGGGAGCCTTCGGCCTGCACGCGCTACTGCGAAGAGTTTATCCTTCGTGGGACGAAGACCTCGACTGGAGCTTGTTGCTGGAACGCGAATCTTTCTTCTTTGTGTTTGTTTCTCTGATTTCTGTGCTGGTCTTTCTCCTGTTTCGTTTACTGCTGGCCTGGTACGCCGATCACCGCTTGCGTTTCCCGCGTTATCACTTCCGCCGTCACATGCTGCGCGCCGGCGCCAGTTTCTTTCAGACCCCGGAGATCGAAAAGTAGCGTGTGCGGCATCTGTGGGGTGGTCCGCACTGCGGTTGACACCCGGGCCCACGCCGGCGTACGCGCGATGACCGCCGCGATGATTCACCGCGGTCCCGACGGCGAAGGTTTTCTTTTCGACGAACCCCGCGTCCCCAGCCTGGCTCTCGGGATGCGCCGCTTGAGCATCATTGACCTCCCCGGCGGCCAGCAACCGATCTGGAATGAAACGCGCGACGTGGCGGTAATTTTCAACGGCGAACTCTACAACTATCGCCAGTTGCGCGAATCCCTCATTCTTTGCGGCCACCAGTTCGCTACGCAATCCGATACCGAAATCCTGGTGCACGCCTGGGAAGAGTGGGGCGAGGAATGTCTCACGGAATTGCGTGGCATGTTTGCTTTCGCACTTCTTGATTTGCGCCACTGCCACGCGGCGGTACCGGTTCTTTTCCTGGCGCGCGACCCGCTGGGCATCAAGCCGCTGTACTACACGCAAACTTCCGACGGTTTCGCGTTCGCTTCGGAAGTGCGCGCCTTGCTCGCCGCCGGCCTCTGCCCGCGCCAACTTTCCCAGGACGCGCTCACCGCCTATCTGCTGTTTGGCAGCGTCTCTGAACCGGTAACTCTTATTGACGGAATTTTTTCTCTTCCGCCCGGCCACAAAATGTTGTTGTACATTCCGGAACGCCGCCGCGTTCCGCGCGCCCGTCCCTGGTATGACCACGCGCGCAGCCCCGCTGCGCGCGATCCCCGGCGTCCACAGGAATTTTCTGCCGCTGCGCAACAATTGCGTCCCCTGCTACAGGACGCCGTCGAGGCTCATCTGGTCGCCGACGTGCCCGTCGGGCTCTTTCTCTCAAGTGGTCTGGATTCCAGCGCCATCGCCATACTCGCGGGACGCGCGCATCCGGGCATTCGCAGCTTCACGCTGACTTTTCCCGGCACAGATCTGGACGAGGCGCCGCTTGCGCGCATCGTCGCCGAACGTTGCGGCTCCCAACACAGCGAAATTTCTTTCGATGGCACCGCGATTTTTTCGCGGCTCGACGAATCTCTCGCCGCCCTCGATCAACCCACCATGGACGGCATCAACACTTACTTCGTTTCCTGGGGCGCCCGCGAAGTGGGCTTGAAAGTCGCGCTCTCCGGCGTGGGCGGCGATGAGCTTTTCGCCGGCTATTCCACTTTTTCCGATGTTCCGCGGCTCCAGAAATTGGCGCGGCTCGCGAGGTTTTTGCCCGCGTCTCTTCGCCGAGGTTCTTCGCCACTGCTTCGCAGTCTGCTTTCGAATGCGGGCACGAACGACGCCGCTCACAAAGCCACCGCCGCCTGGACCAACTCCACCGACATGCCGCACCCTTATTTTTTCGCGCGCGCTCTCTTTCCCCCGGGTGGCCGCCTGGAAAAACTCATGCATCCCAGCTTTCGCGCCAGCACCGTCGGAGCCGACGGAGTCACTCTCGAGCCCACCTGGGTGGCCTGGCTCCAGCGCGTTACTGACGAAGCCGAAAAATTGCCGCCCGTCGCCGGAATTTCCTGGCTGGAGATGCGCACCTACATGGTCAGCACGCTGTTGCGCGACACCGATTCCGTCAGCATGGCCCGTTCGCTCGAAGTGCGCGTTCCGCTTCTCGACACGCCGCTCATGGAATTTGTCGGCGCGCTGCCAGACGCCGCACGCTTGCGCAAGGGCTCGCAAAAAGCTTTGCTCGTCGAATCCTTGAGCGATCTGTTGCCGCCCGAAATTCTTGCGCAGCGCAAGCGCACCTTCACGCTGCCCTGGGAAGAGTGGCTGCGCGGCCCTCTGCGCCCGCGCCTCGAAGCCAGCTTCGCTTCGCTCGCGCCCGCGCTTGCCGAGCATCTGCATTCTGAAGGCGTTCTCGCTGTCTGGAACGAATTTCTCGCGGGAAAAACTTCCTGGTCTCGCCCGTGGGCGCTCTTCGTCTTGAACGAATGGTGCCACCGTCACCTTTCCGCGTAATGCTCGCTCGTCATGTAAACTGATCTGCGCTCCATGAAAATCCAATGAACATTCTCGGGATCAATGCCTATCACGGCAACGCTTCCGCCGCGATTGTTTGCGACGGACACCTGGTCGCCGCCGTCGAGGAAGAGCGCTTCAATCGCGTCAAGTACGCCGCCGGTTTTCCGGTGCAGGCCATCCGTTATTGCCTCAAGGAAGCCGGCCTCACTCTCGCGGATATTGATCACGTCGCGGTCCCGCGCAATCCCTACGCGCGCCTTTTTACCAAGTTGATTTATTCCCTGCGCATGCCTTCGTTTGCGCGCCAACGCGCCAAGGTTCTCGTCACCTTCACCGGCATTCCCGAAGCGCTTGCCGCCGCTTTCGATTCCGATCCTAAAAAACTGAAAGCGAAATTTCATCGCATCGAGCATCACCAGGCGCATCTGGCCAGCAGCTTTTTTGTTTCGCCTTTCGAACGCGCCGCGCTGCTCTCCGCCGACGGCCTCGGCGACTTTGCCAGCACCATGTGGGGAGTCGGCAACGGCAATCACATGAGCATTCATGGCGCCGTCGCGTTTCCCCACTCGCTCGGACTTTTCTATAGCGCGGTCACTCAGTTCCTCGGCTTCCTGAAATTTGGCGATGAATACAAAGTCATGGGGCTGGGCGCTTACGGGCAGCCCGAGCATCTCGATTCTTTTCGCAACATCGTGCGCTTCGATGAAAAGTCTCGCGCCAACGGCTTCCGCCTGGGCCTCGACTATTTCACGCACCATCGCATTGGTCCTGAAATGAGCTGGGCGGAAGCTGACAAAACTCCCACGATGAGTAAAATGTTTTCCCCCGAAATGTCGCAACTGCTCGGCCCGGTGCGTGGACCCGACGAGCCGCTCGAGCAGCGCCATCGCAATCTCGCCTCGTCCCTTCAGGCGCGCCTCGAAGAAGTCTATCTGGGCATGTTAAGAAAGCTTGCCAAAACCACTGGCCTGAAATCCGTCTGTCTTGCCGGCGGCGTGGCCTTCAACTGCGTGGCCAATGGGAAAATTTTCGATTTCACGGGATTCGAACAGGTTTACGTTCATCCCGCCGCGGGCGATGGCGGCTTATCCGTGGGCGGTGCGTTTTACGTTTGGCATCAGATTTTGCGCCAGCCTCGCGCCTTCGTCATGAATCATGCCTACTGGGGGCCGCAATATTCTCGCGACGAAATCAAGCGCGCCATGGACTCGAGCGCGCTCGCCCGCGAAGGTTACTCCGTCGCGGAATTACCTGAGCCCCAGCTCATGCTTCAGACCGCTAAGATTATCGCCGACGGGAAAATTCTCGGATGGTTTCAAGGCCGCGCCGAATGGGGACCGCGCGCGCTCGGCAATCGCAGCATCGTCGCCGATCCGCGCCGCCCGGAGATGAAGGAAATCCTCAATCGCCGCATCAAGCACCGCGAAATTTTCCGCCCCTTCGCGCCCTCCATCCTCGCCGAAGCCACCGGAGATTATTTTGAGAAGTCCCACCCCTCGCCTTTCATGACCCTGGCGTACTCCGTGCGCACCGAAAAACGCGACAAGATTCCCGCGCCCACGCACGTGGACGGCACCGGCCGCCTGCAAACCGTCACTCGCGACGCCAATCCGCGATACTGGCAGCTCATCAAAGCCTTTGAAAATCTCACCGGCGTCCCCGTGGTCCTCAACACTTCCTTCAACGACAACGAGCCCATCGTCTGCCGCCCCGAAGAAGCCATAGATTGCTTTCTGCGCACGCAAATGGATGCTCTGGTCCTCGGCGACTTCCTCATCACCCGCGCATAAAAGTTCCATACACATTTTTTGGCTCAACTCGACGGCCGCAGTTGCTCTTGCCTGTACAATCTGCCCATGCGCATTTTGTTGTTGAATTTGTATTTTCCGCCAGACACTTCCGCCACGGCTAAATCCGCGGAAGCCATCGCGCTGGCCCTCTCGCGAACGCATGAAGTCACCGTTGTATGCGGCCGCCCCTCCTACGACCCCACCGAGCGCCGGCCCTGGAAAATTTGGCAAACAGAAGTTTTCGCGAAAACAAATATCTCCGGCGCATTCAAGGTCATCCGCGTCGGTTCCACCGATTATCCGCGTATGCAAATGAAGCGCCGCATCCTCAACTACCTCACCTATTCGAAACTGGCGTCGCTGCGCGCTTTAATTCTTCCTTGCGACGTTATCTTCGCCATGACCGACCCGCCCTTCAACGGCATCACATCCGCGGTCGTCGCGGCCATCAAACGCAAACCATTCATTTACGACATACAGGATTTGTATCCCGATATGGCTGTGGCCGGTTCCATCGTCGAACCCGGCCTGCTGACTCGCACTTGGGAACGTCTCCACCGCTGGGCGCTGCGCCGCGCCGCCCATATCGTCGTGCTCGGTGAAGACATGCGTGCGCGCATCGCCGCGAAAGGAGTTGATCCGCGGAAAATTTCCATCGTGCGCAGCGGCACGGAAATTCCACCCGCCGGTTCACCCGCGCAAGCTCTCAATTCCGAAGTCATCGCCGCAATCCGCAAAAATTTCCGCTTCGTACTTCTTCACGCCGGCAATTTGGGTTTCTATGGCGCGTGGGACACCCTCATCGCCGCCGCCCGCCAGTTGCAAGGCGAAAACATCGGCTTGGCGTTTGTCGGCGACGGCGCAGAACTCGCGCGCCTGAAATCCCTGGTCGCCGGCGTGGCCAACATTCGCTTCCTGCCATTTTTCCCCAGCCGCGACCTTGCGTCCGTCCTGGCAGCACCCGACGCCCACGTTGTCACCATAAAGCCCGGCCTCGAAGGCGTGGTGGTCCCCAGCAAAATGTTCGGTATCCTCGCCGCGGGCAAACCCATAATCGCGCTGGCTCCCCGCGAAACCGATGTGTCCTCGCTGGGCGCAAAACACGGCTTCGCCATCACCGCCGACCCTGCTAATCCCGCCGACTTGGTCGCCGCTATCCGCACCCTGTCGGGGGATCCAACCCGGGTGAAATCCATGGGCCAGGCCGCCTCCACCGCCGCAGCCCAATTCTCACGAGAGGTGGAACTGGACCGACTGGTGGCCCTCATTGCTTCATTTCATCGCCAGCAAGATGCTTCTTGGAAACAATCCTCCTGAGGCCCTTTATCCACTTGGATATTACCGTCAACGTACTGCCGCAATTTCCCCGTTGAAGCGCGCGAATTTCCCCAGTATCGTACATACGCTGCGTGGGGCAGCTGTATTTACCTTGGGAGCCGGACACCCAATCCGGCAAATTGTGTGAACTCGGTCTCCTCCCTCAAGACCGCGTTTGCTTCCACTACATGAGGTTGCATGGCCGCAGGCCTGCTCGCGTTTTTTGTCGCGCTCGTAGCTTCTATGCTTCTGGTCGTCCCGGTGCGCGCCTTGGCGCTGCGCTTCGGTATGGTGGACCTCCCCGGCCCACGCAAAGTCCATCTGACGCCCATCCCGCTCCTTGGTGGATTGGCCATGTACGGCGCGGTGGTGATTGCCGCCATCTTCGCGTTCGACGGCCCAGCTCGCGCCCAGATCGAAGGCATCCTCGCAGGCGCCACCTTAGTTGCCGCCATTGGTATTCTCGATGACCGCGGGTTGCTGCATCATCAGGTGAAATTATTTATCGGCATGCCCATCGCGGCCATGATTCTGCTTTTTTCCGGAATTCACGCGCAGGTTTTCAGCGTGCTGGTAGGCGGCCGCTCCGGCTACATCCTTGACGCTCTTTTGACCGTGATCTGGGTCGTCGGCATCACTGCCTCCTTCAGCATCCTCGACCACATGGACGGCCTCTGCGCCGGGATCGCCGCGGTGGCCTCAGCGTCGTTCGCAATAATCGCCTATTTGAACGGGCAAACTCTCGTCGCTACCCTGGCTGCGGCAATCCTGGGAGCCGCGACCGGCTTCCTGCGCTGGAATTTCAAGCCCGCCAAAATTTTTATGGGCGATGGCGGCGCCATGTTCCTGGGATTTCTCATGGCCACGCTCGGGCTGAAGCTGCGTCTCGAACGCCCGGATCATCTGGCGGGCTGGCTCGTCCCGCTGCTAATTTTAGGCGCCACCATTTTTGATACTACCCTGGTAACCATTTCGCGCTCGCGCCGCGGCCTTCTGCCATTCGCCACTCCAGGAAAGGATCATGCCGCGCATCGTCTTGCCAATCTCGGACTTGGGCACCGCGGATCTGTCCTGTCCCTATATATTTTGGGCGCATTCAGCGGCGGCGCAGCCATCCTGGTCAGTTATCTGCCGACCCATGGCGCGGCCATCGTAGGCGTCATCGCCCTCGCCCTAATATTCGCCGGAGTTGCCTTCCTCGAAAAAGCCCCCTACGAGCGCCAGCGCAAACCCACCCACGCCTCTGCCTGAATTTTCTGGACAGCAGGCTCTCTTACGCAGCTTTTTCAAAACGCTGTCCAACCGGCGGGGTTCTTTGTTCCCCAACGAGGATTCGCTATACTCGTCGGGCGTCCTAACAGCAGGCACAGTTCCCCATAGGCGCACCGGAGCAACTTCACATATCTAGCGCGGTGTTCAAGTAGCTTCAGGCACCCGCGTCATTAGGACATCCAAACGGTGGCGAGCATAGAAGACACTTCCCGGCCACGCCGGGAAAACGGCGAAGTAATTGTGGTCGGAGCGTCTGCCGCGGGCTTATACACCGCGGCGGAAGTCGCGCGCGGTGGACGCCGCGTACGGGTCCTGGAATCGAAGCCTGCCTTCGATCCGCCCGCACGCACCCTGATTGTCACCAGTCATTTTCGCAATCAGCTGGGATCCGCAGCTCGCGAAAGCATCGTCAACGAAATTCGCCGCTTCGAACTTTTCACCGATGGCCGCTCCGCACAAATCGCGCTCACCAAGCCGGACCTGATCATTGAACGCTCGCGCCTTATCCCCGCGCTGGCTCGCGATGCGCAGGCTGCGGGCGCTAACCTTTCGTTCGACACCCGCTTCCTGGGCCTGGGACCCAACTCCAGCGGCCTGCGGCTCGAGACTGAAACAGGCGGCAAACGGGAAGAGTTGCACGCCGATAGCATCGTCGGCGCTGACGGCGCCACCAGTCGCGTTGCGCGCACGGCCGGCTGGCCCGCCATCGAAACCGGTCCCTTGATGCAGGCGATCGTGCGTTTGCCCAAAGACTGTCCGCCGGATACCACTCGTGTGTGGTTCGTCCCGGACGACACACCGTATTTTTACTGGCTGGTTCCCGAAAATGCCGAGCGCGGAGCTTTGGGCGTCATCGGCGAACAGGGTGGCGACACCAAGCGCCGCTTCGAGCGCTTCCTTGAAAAGAAAAATCTCGAGCCGCTCGAATGGCAAGGCGCGCGAATTCCGGTATACCGCAAATGGATTCCGGTGCGCCGCCGGATCGGCAATGGCAACGTCTACCTCGTCGGCGATGCCGCGGCGCAGGTGAAAGTCTCCACCGTGGGAGGCATTGTCACGGGATTCCGTGGAGCGTTGGGCGTGGCTCAATCCATCCTGCAAAATGGTCGCAGCAAAGAGCTCAGCGTGTTGCGCCGCGAGTTGAGCACCCACTGGCTGATACGCCGCACCATGCATCATTTTCAGCAGAAAGATTATTCGCAGCTTGTGGATCTTCTCGACGCCACCACCCGCGCTTCCCTGGGCGAAATTAATCGCGATGAATCCACGCGCCTGTTGTGGAACGTCATTCGCCACCAGCCGCAGTTGGTCCTGCTGGGCTTGCGCGGTTTGCTCATGGGCAAACGAAATTCGTAACGAAAGATCGTGGTCTGCCTTTCCCGGCACGCATCTGCGATGATATAGCTCTGATTAGCGGCACGCCCCGCGTCGCGTACTTCACCCTGAGGAGAATTAGGCTTGAACCTTTCCGTAATTGGTTGCGGGTACGTGGGCCTGGTAACCGCGGCCTGTCTGGCTGAAGCCGGGCATCACGTCATCTGCACCGACGTGGATACCGAGCGCATTGCCGCGTTGAACGCCGGCAACGTTCCCATCTTTGAGCAGCATCTGGAAACTATTCTCGCCTCCGCAAAAAAGGCTGGCCGCATCTCCTACACCACCGATGCAGCCGAAGCAATTCGCGGCGGCGACGCCATCTTCATTTGTGTGGGCACGCCTCCCAAAGAAAATGGTGATGCCGATCTTTCCGCGATAGATCACGTGGCGCGTCAAATTGCCGAAGAGGCTCAGTCGTCCAAGTTGGTGATTGAAAAAAGCACCGTTCCCGCGCGCACCGGGCTCGAATTGCAACGCGCTCTGGGCGCTTATTCGCGCAATGGAGCCATCAAGTTTCAGGTAGCTTCCAATCCAGAATTTCTGCGCGAAGGCACCGCGGTCTCCGATTTCTTCCATCCTGACCGCATCGTCGTCGGTGTGGAAGACGAGAAGGCCGCGGCGCAGTTGCGCGAAATCTACAGCCCCATTCTCGAACGCCGCTTTCATTGCCCCGTGCACGAGGGCTCCTGCCCCTCCGATCGCGCCATCCCTTTTCTGGTCACCAGTATTAACAGCGCCGAGCTGATCAAGCACGCCTCCAATTCTTTCTTGGCGCTAAAAATCAGTTACGCCAACGTGATTGCCGATCTGTGCGAAAAAATCGGCGCCGACGTAGACGAAGTAACTCACGCGATGGGGCTCGATCCGCGCATCGGCGGACAGTTTCTCAAGGCAGGCCTGGGTTTCGGCGGATTTTGTTTCCCCAAAGACGTCCAGGCCTTCATTTTTCTTTCCGCGTCCGTGGGTGTGGACTTCAAGATTTTGAAAGCCGCTGAGGAGGTCAACAAGCAGCGCATAGACATCTATTTCGAAAAAGTGCGCAGGGCTCTGTGGATTCTCAAGGGCAAGCAGATTGCCGTTTTGGGCTTAGCGTTCAAGGCCAACACCGACGACATTCGCTTCGCGCCGGCGCTGGAAGTCGTCAAGCGCCTGCTCGACGACGGCGCCAGCGTGCGCGCTTGTGATCCCGAGGCCATGGATCGCGCCAAACATCAATTTCCCCAGGTGCAATACTTCGAGGATCCCTTCGAAGCGCTTCGCGGCGCGGATGCCGTCTTGGTTTGCACCGAGTGGGACATTTTTCGCACGCTGGACTGGGCCCGCGCAGGAAAATTGATGACCCGCAAGCTGGTGGTGGACGGAAGGAATCTTTATTCCCCGGCGGTCATGCGCGAACTGGGCTTTGAATACTACTCTTTCGGCCGGGATGAGTTGAAATCAGAACGCACCGCCACAGTTATTTAATCGCGCGTGATCGCGCCGGTTCGCTCACAAACGCTTCCTTGAAGTATTCCAGCGTGCGCTTCAATCCTTCTTCCAGGTTTACCTTGGGCTCCCATTTCAGCAACCGCTTCGCTTTGCTGATGTCCGGGCAGCGCCGCTTGGGATCGTCCTGCGGCAAGGGCTCAAAAATAATCCTGGGCCTGTCGTCGAAATATTTGCGTATGCGCTCCGCGAATTCCAGCATGGTAATTTCGTGCGGGTTGCCGATGTTCACGGGTAGATGCTCGTCAGATAGCATCAGGCGGTAAATCCCTTCGATCAAGTCGTCCACGTAGCAGAAACTGCGCGTCTGCTTTCCGTCTCCAAACACTGTCAGCGGCTGCCCGCTCAGCGCCTGGTAAACAAAGTTGGGCAGGGCGCGTCCGTCATTCAGCCTCATGCGCGGTCCATATGTGTTGAAGATGCGTACGATGTGCGTGTCCACGCCATGGTGGCGGTGGTAAGCCATCGTCAGCGCTTCCGAAAATCGCTTGGCCTCGTCATATACCGAGCGGGGTCCCACGGAATTCACGTGTCCCCAGTACTCTTCCTTCTGCGGAGACATTTCCGGATCGCCATAGCATTCGCTGGTGGAGGCCATGAAAAATTTGGCCTTCTTCCGTAACGCTAGTTCCAAAGCGTTCTGCGTGCCGTTGGATCCAACTCTCATCGTTTCGATCGGGTGCTTCAAATAATCCGGCGGGCTCGCGGGAGACGCAAAATGCAGCACGTAACCGACTTCGCCCTCCACATCCATCGAGCCGCTGTCGCTCACATTCTTATTCTCGAGCTTGAATTTCGCATTGCCTTTCAAGTGCGCCACATTCGACGCCGCCCCGGTAATCAGGTTGTCCAGCGCCAGCACTTCCCATCCTTCGGCAATCAATCGGTCGCACAGATGCGACCCCAGAAATCCCGCTCCACCCGTGACCACTGCCCGCATTAGGCCTCCCAAATTTCCCTACACTTTCAGTTTAGCTTGCGCACTATGGATTGACCACGTCTGTAGCGCAAGAGTACGATGCCTCCACGCTCATGACCTTTCGCAAAGAGGTCACTGAAATGAATGCTGTAGCGCGACCGAAAACCGCAAATTTCGGCGGCCTGCTCGGCCTATTGCTACTCGCCGCCGCGGTTATCTCTTTCTTCTACGTCGGCAAATGGCTGGTTGTCGAAGATCCTCTCGATCATGCTCAAGCCATTGCCATTCTCAGCGGCCGCATGCCCGAGCGCGCTCTGGAAGCCGCCAAGCTGTATCGCGCCGGCTACGCTCCCGAAGTCTGGCTCACGCACTCCACGGAACCGGCAAAATCCCTCAAGGAAATGGGCGTCGAATATTTTGGCGAAGAATATTACAACCAGAAAATTTTGCTGCAACAGGGCGTGCCCGCGCGGGCCATCAAAATTCTCGAGCCGCCCATACTCAATACCGCCGATGAAATCGTGTCTATCAAAGGCGCTCTGAACGCCGCGCCGCTGCACATCGTGATTATCGTCACCACCAAACCCCACACGCGCCGCACCCGCACTTTGTGGCGCATCCTTACTCACGACGAAAGCCGCGCTATCGTTCGCGCCGCGTCAACCGACCCTTTCGACGCCGATCACTGGTGGCGCAGCACGCGCGATGCTCTGGATGTCGTTAGAGAAGTTCTGGGTTTGCTGAACGCCTGGGCCGGTTTGCCTCTGGTTCCCGGTCAGCC
Source organism: Candidatus Acidiferrales bacterium (assembly GCA_038227545.1). GTDB lineage: Bacteria > Acidobacteriota > Terriglobia > Acidiferrales > UBA7541 > Acidiferrum. Next base: position 5,624 of record JBBRPU010000008.1, on the reverse strand, counting down.
TCGCTAATATCCGCGGATCAAAAAAATAAAAATCGCTTGCGCGGACGCTGCACTCGCTCGTCTTCCAGTTCCGGCACGTGCGGCAACGCTGCGCCTTCGAACGCCGCGCGGGGATTATCCACAAATAGCGCTCGCGCTTTTTCTTTTCCGAATTCTTTTTCTACCACTTCATACGCGGGGCCCAACTCGATCGGCCTGGAGCTGGTGTTGTGTGCGTCGCTGCTCACAAAGTGAATCAGCCCCGCCTCGATCCACCGCATGGCGTCCTTCTGCGCGCTCGAACCAAATCGCCCCGTCAATGCTCCGCCGGTTGCCTGCCCGTAGCAGCCGTGTCGCACCCAGTTTGCCAAGCGCTCCGGCCTTATCCGCAGCAACCGGTTACGCTCCGGATGCGTAATGATGGGCCGCACACCCGCCAACTGCATTTCATGCAGCGTCTGATCCAGCGCCGGGGGAATCGCGATTTCGTTGAACTCCACCAGCAGATAATCTTTTTGGTTTATGCAAAACCGAGGTGACTGCGCGCGCAGCGACGCGAGATTCTCCGGATTCAGGTGGAAATCGCAGCCCGTCGCCAGTTTCAGGCCGTCACCCACTTCCGCCTGCAGTTCCTTGCACAACGAACGGATCTTCGGGTAATCAAAAAAATATTCGCTGTTGGAATGCGGCGTAGCCACCAGGTGCGTCGTTCCGCCGGCGATGGCCGCCTGCGCCATCTCCACCGATTCCTCCATCGTCTTGGGACCGTCGTCGAGCCCCGGCAGGATGTGGCAATGCAGATCTATCATTGTGTGAGAGGCCCCGGCGCGCCTCAATTCCAATTTGTCCAATTTAATCTTCGCTCATCCCGCGCACAAGCGCCATTTACCCGTAAACAAGCTGTAAACATCGCCGCAGTGCGTTGCTTTTTGTGCTCGCGGATGCTGGTAGAATTTAATTGTCCTGGCTCACCGCCCTCCGGGGCCGCCGTACCTCAACAAACCGCTTAGCGGTCAAAGAGCAACTGACAATCGAACGAGGAGTAACACGAATTCATGCCCATCGACCGGAAACCCGAGTTTTTCAAAGGCGCCCAGCTCAAAGTCGGCATCATCGGCTGCGGCTATGTGGGGCTGCCCCTGGCCTTGCGTTTCGCCGAAGCCGGCCACAGAGTCACAGGCTTCGACACCGATCCGAAAAAAGTGTCCATGCTCAACGCCGGCAAGTCTTACATCGAGCACATTCAGCAAACCAAAATTCAGCAGTTCGTCAACAGCAAGCATTTCGGCGCCACCAATGATTTCGAAAAGCTCAAGGAATGCGACGCCATTATCATCTGCGTGCCTACTCCGCTCGATGAACGCCGCGAGCCCGATTTGAGCTACGTCGAACAGACCGCGCTGGCCATTCAACCCAATTTGCAAAAAGGCCAGTTGGTCGTTCTCGAATCCACTACCTATCCCGGCACGACTGAAGAACTGGTCCTGCCCATTCTCGAAAAAACCGGACTGCGCTGCCAGATTGCTACCGGTCCGCAAAACGAAAACATGCCCTGCGACTTTTACCTGGCTTTTTCGCCTGAACGCGAAGATCCCGGCAACAAGCAATACGGCCTCGCACAGATTCCCAAAGTTGTCGGGGGCATTAATCCGCCCAGCACTCGCGCCGCGCTGGCCCTGTACGCTCAGGTGGTCGCGAAAGTCGTGCCCGTCAGCTCCACACGCGCCGCGGAAATGGCCAAGCTGCTCGAAAACATTTTCCGCTGCGTAAACATCGCTTTGGTGAACGAGCTCAAAATGCTCAGCCTGCGCATGAACATTGACATCTGGGAAGTGATTGACGCCGCCGCCACCAAGCCTTTCGGCTATATGCCGTTTTACCCCGGCCCAGGACTCGGGGGACATTGTATTCCCGTTGATCCTTTCTATCTTTCGTGGAAAGCGCGCGAATACGATTTTTCAACGCGCTTCATTGAGCTGGCTGGCGAAGTGAACACCGCTATGCCTTATCACATCGTGGATGCCATCGCCGCAGCGCTCAACAATCACAAGAAAAGTTTGAAGGGTTCCAAGCTCCTCATCCTCGGGGTCGCGTACAAAAAGGACGTGGACGATTTGCGCGAGTCCCCGACGTTGAAAATTATGGATTTGCTCAAGCAGCGTGGCGTGGAGTTTGACTATAACGATCCGTACTTCCCGCAGCTTCACAAAATGCGCCACTACAATTACGAACACATGAAGTCCGTGCCCATCAGCGCGCAAACCCTGGCCAACTACGATGGCGTAATCATCGCCACCGACCACACCAGCTACGACTACGCCGCGATCGTGGACGGCTCCAAGCTCGTAGTGGACACCCGCAACGCCACGCGCCGCGTCATGCGCAATCGCGAACGCATCGTCCTCTGCTAACCACGCATTCTAAAAATAAACGGAGGGTGCCCCAGGTTCGCATTTGTTTCATGAACCTGGGGCTTTTCGTTTCCACGTGAAGTTACCAAGTTTCCTACGGCGCCTTCACCAGCCGGGTGCCCCAGGCTCGCTTTATAGCCTGGGTCTTGGGTTTACCCGGGTGCCCCACGTTCGCATTTGTTTCATGAACCTGAGTCTTTTCGTTCCCGCGTGTAGTCACCAGAATGTTCCTACTGCGCCTTCACCAATTCCACCCGAGCCACCGCAAACGGCATCACCGCCTCCAACAACACCGGCGTCCGCGCCTCGGTGTCCGTCAAGTACAGAACAAAATGCGCATCTTTCATCTCCACACCGTTATCCAGCACTCGCAACGCGACTTTCAACGTGCTAAAACTTCCCGCCGGCACGCTGACTTGCTCGCCTTTTGACTCCAGCCTCGCATACACATCGTACAATTTGTGCCCATCGTAAACCGGGCTCCGCACTTCCGGCACCTTGGACCAATCCACAGTCCGCAAATATTGCATCATGCCCAGGGGATCCCGCGTGCCCGGCAAAACACGCACCGCGATGGCATCCGCGGGAGCCGGTTCCCGCCCACTCGACGTCATGCGCTGCACAGAATTTACGATTTGGCCTTTCTCATTCAGGTGCATTTCGTATTGCAAGCTCACCAGCGCAGCCGCGTCGCTGTAAGAATCAAATTGATCGTCCAGCGCGAACACCATGCGCAGCGGATTTTCCGTGTGCGCGAACGCCTGCAAATGCCACGCGCTTTTGCCCGCAACATTTCGTTTCTCCATCACTTTCAGTTGCAGGTTCGCCACGCTGTTCAGCTTGGATACGTTCGCGGAATACTGCCACGTCTCTCCCGCGCGCAAAGGCGCCCCGGCTTCCTTAGACACAACCGGCTTCGTCACTTCGACAGAAGGATGCGATCCTGCAGTGGAAGATTCCCCAGAAGGCCCAGGACTCGCCGGCGCATTGGAATTTTCCGGCTGTACCGGTGCCGCATTTGGCACAGGCGGCGGCACCGCTGTCACCGTGGATGCCCGTGAAATTTCCTTGCGATTGTGCATCTGAAACAGCACCGCGCCGCCCGCCAGCAGCGCAAGCAATACCGCCCCTAAGGTTATCCGATTGCTCATACTCTATGCGTGACGCTCCTTTGAAACAGTCCCTTGCGCCTCAAACTTCCGTCGTACAATAAATCTCGCTCGCGGCTTCGCATCATCTTTGAGCGTATCAAAATGCGGACCTCGCGTCTTTGCGGGTCTGCCCTGGTCTCCCGCAAAACGCAACGCGCCGGGAGCATTTCGAGGAGGAGTTTTCTATGCGCTACCTTGTGACCGGCGGCGCCGGATTTATCGGCTCAAATACTGTTGACGAACTGGTGCGCCGCGGCCACAGCGTGGTAGTGCTCGACGATCTTTCCGGAGGCAAGGAAGACAATCTCGCCGAAGTACGCAACAAAATTACCTTCATCAAAGGCAGCATCAGCGACATCGAAATTATTCGCCGCGCTATCTTTGAAGCCGATTATGTAATTCATCTCGCCGCGCGCACTTCTGTTCCCTTTTCCATGAAGGACCCCATCGAGACCAATCGCATCAATATTGATGGCACCCTGAATGTCCTCGTGGCCGCGCGCGATGCCAAAGTTAAGCGCATTGTCTTTGCCGCATCTTCCTCCGCCTACGGCGAAACCCCCACGCTGCCCAAAGTGGAAAGCATGGAGCCGCAGCCCATCTCTCCTTATGGCGTCACCAAATTTGTTGGCGAACTTTATCTGCAGACTTTCGGCCGCTGCTATGGACTCGAAAACGTCTGCCTGCGCTACTTCAATATTTTTGGGCCGCGTCAGGATCCCAGTTCGCAATATTCCGGCGTGATGGCCAAGTTCTGCACCGCGTTTCTGGAAGAAACCGAGCCGGTGATTTTCGGCGACGGCACCCAGTCACGGGATTTCACCTACGTGGACAACGCCGTGCAGGCCAACCTGCTTGCTTGCGAAGCACCCGCCGCCTCCGGAAGAGTTTTCAATGTCGGCACCGGCGATCGCATCAATCTCAATCAGGTTGTCGAAGCTCTCGGCAAAATTTCCGGCAAGCCCATGAAGCCGCGCTACGACCCTCCGCGCGACGGCGACATCCGCGATTCTCAGGCCGACATCTCCCGTGCCCGCGCCGTCCTCGGCTACGAGCCGACCGTCGCCCTGGAAGAAGGCCTGCAACGCACCTTCGAGTGGTACCGCGCCACTCAATCCAAAACCGTTTCCAAGGCCTGAAGCAAGTCGTAGCCAATCCTTAGTAGCTTCTGTCGGGCTATACTCGCGCTGTGAGCGATCCAAAGAGCAATCTTAAATCTGAGCCGAGAATTTATCTCGGCACCTCAGCATTCACGGCCGCGGGATGGCCAGGCACGTTTTATCCCTCCGGCCTCAAATCACAGGATTATTTGTCCTTCTACGCCCAGAAATTCGACAGTGTGGAAGTGAACTCCACCCTGTATGGCTGCCCTTCCGCACGTACCGTCGCCAATTGGGCCGCAAAAACTCCTGACGATTTCATTTTTGCCATAAAAACCCCGCGCAGCATTACGCACGATAAAATTCTGGTGGATTGCGATGCTGAGCGCGACGAATTTCTCGGCACCATGGAAATTCTGGGCCCCAAGCTCGGGCCAATCCTGTTCCAGTTTCCGCAGTTTAGTCCCGGCGTATTCGCGGATCGCCACGCCTTTACCGACCGACTGGTGCCCTTTCTCCACGAACTGCCGCACGGCCGCAAGTTCGCTGTCGAAATCCGCAATCCCGAGTGGCTCGACGCCGAATTCGCCGATTTGCTTCGCCAATACAGAATAGCGCTGGTCCTCCCGGATTTGCCTTACATGCCCCGCCCCGAAGAACTGGTGTCGAAGTTTGATCCCATCACCGCAGACTGGACCTACATCCGCTGGCTCGGCGATCGCAGAGGCATCGAGCTGCAAACCACAACGTGGGACAAAACCATCGTGGATCGCACCGCGGAGCTTCGAAGCTGGGTAGATTTCTGTTACCTGATCAAAAAGCGCGGCATCCTGATTTACGGCTACGCGAACAATCACTACGCCGGCAACGGCCCGGCCACCATCCGTCACTTCCGCGATTTGTGGCGTCAAAAAGGATTGCCACCCCTACCCGAACCTGAGCCACAGGTGCCCGATCCGGAATCAGAAATAGAGAAGCGCCAG
>JBBRPU010000007.1:0-31436 GCA_038227545.1 Candidatus Acidiferrales bacterium | reverse complement strand
GGCACTTTGTCGCGCACCTTCTCTAGCTGCAACGCGACGACATTCGCGTTTGCTTGTGCTGGCATCTCTTTTTCTCCTTATTGTTTTCAGAAATATTGCGAATGAAGCGAACTAAACTTGTTTGTGAAAGTGTGGGTAAGCGATGGGAACACCGCCGCGCTAGCTTGAAAAAGCCGTCACATCGCCAAAATCTGTTCATCGCTGACCTTTCGATAATCAACGCTCCGTCCCGGAGTCGCAGCAGAAGGCCCGCGTGCCGGCTTATTCTGCCCGTCGCCGCCGCCAGCACCGTTGCCGGCCGCAGCCGTCGCCACTTCCGGTCTCGCAGCCGCAGCCACCCCGCGCCCCGTCTTTTCCCGGTGCGCCGTCAGACTTGTCTGCGTCCAGTCGCTCAAAACTCTTTTCGCCGCGCCCGGCACCAATTGCTCCGCGCGCTCTCCAATCAATCGCACCACCTGTGCCCGCGTCTCATTGTTCAATCGTTTCCCCGACAAGAGTTGCGCCACCTGCTCACCAAGTTGCCGGTCACCCTGCAGCGCTTTCTCCACATCCTGTCGAATCGCGCTCACCAGCCGTGATTTCAATGCTGCGTTATCGCCTCGGCCATTTGCCGACAGCGCCTGCTCCAATGTGCGCCCAATCGCCGCCGCAACGCTGCGCTCCAGATCTTCATTGGCCGATTTTTCAAACGTCGCATACGCCGCCAAGTGCGCAGTATGTTCAGCGCTCGCCTGATCCCCCGCTTTCGCGGTAGGATCCGCATCGCCATTTTTTCCGATAGGATTATTTGCCGACGCTTCCATGCGTGCGGGCGCTGATGCTCCCAATGCGCGTGCCAGGCGAGATTCGCCCGCGCGTTGCCCGCCACCCTTTTCCAATTCTTCCAGCGCGCGCAAACCCTCAAACACCATCTCGCGAAATGCCGCCGGATCTTCCCGCATCATCGTCGCGGCCAGCTTCGACCGTGCCGCCGCATCCCCCGCGAAATAGGCGCCATCAATTTCATCCAGCACCCGCGCTCGCTCCGCCGCCGCTCGCGCTTCTCCCGGACCCGCAAACACTTCGCGATACGCAGCCGCGTCCTGGCGCGCCTGGTTCACGCCATTCCAGAAATCTCGCGCTTCCCCACCGCTTCGCGGATCAGCCATCATGTCGGCAAGCCATCGCGGCGGCTCCGCCGCAATCGCACCCGTCGCACCAACTGTCACCGCTGCAGTTGCCGGCTCCGCCACAACAGCGTGCGGGGTTGTCACCGTGGATCCTGCTTGCGCTGCGGCTGCATCAGCGTGCTGACCTGCTGCGTCAGCCGCTTCACTCGAAGCATCGGGCTCCAGCTCCAGAATCTGCTCGTCCGTCAACGCAAACAGATCTTGCCCAACGTCAGCAGTTTGAGCGCCGGACGCGGCACTCAAGTTTTCGGGTTGGTTTAAATGATCCATATGTTCTTCAGCTTGATTCCTGGTTGGCCGTAGGCTGCTTCATCGCCCGCAAATGCGCCTCTGCGTGTGCGCGCACATTCGCAAACCCCGCGGGATTCGTCATATGTGCCGCTTGCCCCGCTTCGGAATTCGCCCAGCGTTTGCACTCTTCAAATTCAACGCCATGATCATCCAGCAGCGTGTCCACCGGCACAGAAGGAAGCACCAGCGGCGCAGTAGCCACGTCGCCGCCACTAGCCGCGGCTCCCTCACCCACGGCCGGCTCAATATGCATCGCGCCCGACGGATGCAGCGAAATCAGAATCGGTGCGCTCGTCAGTAGCTGCTGAATTTCGCGCAGCTGCTTGTTCCGCGAATCTTCACCAGGAATCACCAGCTCCGCCAGCCCCAGCACATTCTTGATGTAGCCCATGTTCGCCGGCTCGGTCAGCGCTTTCTGGATGATGGGATCGTTCACGCCAAACAACTGCTGAATCACGCCGCGCTGCTGCGACTTCAAGCGTGGAAACGTTTCGTCCGCTTCCGGATGCACGCAGATGTTGCCCTTCAAGTCCGCGATCCGAATCACGTGTGAATCAAAAACATTGCCCGGCCCAAGCAGCGGAATCTCCGCATCCTCCGGCCGGTTTTTGCGGAAGCAATCCACCCCCAGCAGAATCACGTCCGCATAAAATTGTTTTGTGCGGCGCCACACCAGGCCGAGTCGCCCCATCGCCTGGTCGCGCGCCAGCGCGTAGCCCGACGCCGTCTTCACGTCTTCCATATTCCCGCCAAAAACCGCGGGAAAAAGCCCGGTTAAAAATTGCGACACCGGCCCGATCAGGTCCTGCTGATGACGCAGCATGTCCGGAGGTACCTGCGCGGCCGCCGGTTGAAAAAAGCCCGCCGCCAGTGGCTGCCCGGGACGCGCACGCGCCGGAAAATGCGCCGCCGGTTCCGCCACCTGGTTGGCCAGCGCATCAAAATCCAAAACCTGCGGGTCGGCGTAAATCGGCGGAATTCCGTATTCGTACGTTTCCGCCTGCATGTTCGACAGCACGTTGTAACGCTCCTGCACCTGCACCAGCGAATCGCCCACGCTTGGCCGGTTTTGTCCGTCGCCCGGCAGTGCGTGCAAAACGCGCCAGTGATCGTCCATGGATTCGCTGCGCGCTTCGCAGTAAGCGTCTCCCGCAAACGCCACGTAACAACCATCCGGAAACAATTTCAGCAATTCGCCGCGGACTTCCAGATCTTCAATCGCGTAAAACGCCCAGGGCCGCAGCCACGTGCGATCGAAGGTAATCAGATTCATGAGCGCATCGCCCGGATGAACCGACGGCAGCCCCTGTTCCACGCTCAGCCGCGAAACTCGCGCGTACACATCTTCAGCGCCCTGCGCCGGCGAAGTTTCAATCTGTCCCGCCGCATGGGGATACGCTGCCTTCAATTTCGCGCGATGCACTTCCGCCTGCCATTGCAGGTACGGATACTCGTGCATCTCGTTAGCCCACACCGGCGTGTTCAACTCCAGTCCGCCGGCAATCGAAATCACTTCCTGCCCATTCGGCACGCGCCGCGTCCCGGAAACCCGCGGCACCGAAACCCGCTCCGCCCTTCGCAAATCCTTTTCTTCCAAGTTGACGTTACAGAAAGAACAAGACACCTGAGCATTTGCATCCGCAGAGGTGTTGGGTGCCCCACTCGACGCATTTTCGAGTGGGGGTTTTGGCGCACTATCGCTGCCAGATTCCCCACTTGTGGTCTCTGCCCCGCACCCAGGACAAACATACGCGTCCCGTCCGAGCGGAATTTCCAACTCTTCCAGAATGTCTTCGTCATGAAACCCAAAGCGCTGCCCGTCCGCCACGTACCGCACGTACGCGCCCAACTTCCCGTCCGTCCACAGAAAATACCCAATGGAAGTCAGCAGCTGCTCGATGTGATTGTTTTGCTCGATCAATTCCGCGACGTCGCTCGCCGCGCGCGCCGCCGAAATATCTTCCAGCGACTGCGCCGACTGCGGATAAAACCGCACGCTCGGTACATCCTGCGAAAGTACTGCAATGAACGACAATCCAAATCCTTGGTAAAAATTCGTTACGAACTGGTACCGCGGCATCTCTTCCAGCGCGCGATCGTCGCTGAACTTCTGCTCGAACGGCAAATGCCAGTTCATGTCATTTGGATTCCACCACGCGTACTGCAAGCCCTGCCAGAAAAGTCGCGCTTGCCGGATCCGCCGGATCTCGTGCCGCCGCGCCGCAATTCCCTCTTGGCGGTACTCGCGCACCAGTTCCCGCAGCGCATTCACCAGTTTCGGTTTTACTTCCGCGAGCCGCTCGTTGTTTGGCCCCAGCTCCTGGGACGCTTCAACTTTCTGTGCGTCGCCCGGCACGCCGTGACGGGCCGGTTTCCCGTCGCCCATCCAGTCAAAATCGTCAATGCTGTCATTCGCCTTAGCAGTAGCGCTTTTATCGGTGGCCGTGCCCGCGAAGTTGGCAACCGCACCTCGCCCAGTTCTCGCAGCATTGGCGCGGCCCAAAGGCACCACATTTCCATCGGCAGGCGCGATGCTTCCAGGCAAATCGCCCGTCAGGTTGTTCGCCGAATCAATTTTGCGATACGAGTCCATTCTTCCTCTCATCGGCGTCCAAGACAGCTTCCCGCGCCGCGCCCTTCTCCCGCTGCATCTGGATCTGGTGCCACGAACGCTTCCTCAATCGCGACAAGCCCAAGGGCTTCGCCGCTTCCGGAAAATCCACCGGAGGAAATCCCGCCGTCCCCAACAAAGAATTCGTCAGCGCCCTATTCTCCAGCCGCAGTCGCGCTACTTCCTCTTCCAGCAGCACCACGTACCGTCCGCGAAACAATTGCTGAAAGAGATCTTTCATATGTGTTCCATGGCAGGCCTCTGAAGCCTCAAGCAATCAATTGTCATTCCGACCGAAGCGAACTGATGCTTCTTCCTCAACTTCGCTCCTGCGAAGTTGTCGGTTTGCGCAGTGGAGGAACCTCTCTTCGATCTCATGTACGCAGACACGTCCCGCTAACCACTCACCTTCGCCGCAACTTCTTCGGCCGAAAAAACTTCTTCGCCTCGCCTTGCAACCGTTCGTAATGAATCGCCCGCGAAGTCGGATCCGTCGCGCTCACTTGCCGCTCGATCTGTTCCCCCAGCGGCATGCCGCTCACAAAATGCGGGCCGCTTATATGGGGCGACCTTAAGGCCGCCCCGGGCGGGGCAAGCCCTGCCCCAACACCGGCGAGTCTTCCGCCGGAGACCAATCCGTAACGCGCTGCGTCGGCGGCATCGTCTCCGTCAACCTTGCGGATATCTTCCACGCGCCGCTCATCCCGAATGAGCAGCGGCAAACACTCGATCAACTTTGCACAATTTTCCGTGACCGACCACGAATCCGTTTCCATCAGCTGGTACATCAACTGCCAGCCGCCGACGCGATCGTCATCCGCCGCGACGGCGCGCGGCAATCCGCCGCTTACCAGCACGTCGCTCAACTGCTCGGCGATAGATGCTTCCGCGGTGCGATGCGCAAACGCATCGGGAGACAAAAACACTTCCGTGATGCGCTCTTGTGCGCTGCGCTCCGTTATCGCTTGCGCAGCATCCGCGGTGAAAGCCCGCTCTGTAAAAATTCCCGGTAGGTTGCAATGCGCGCGCCTGGCGGCTCATTGCTCTCTGCGTCCTGCGAAGCCTCGCCATTGGCGCCCCACCTCGGTGCAGCCCACGGCGCTCGCAAGGATGCGCCCGCCGGCACCGCGCAATGCCAATACACCGCGCTAGGATGCTGAAATCCCCAATCAATTGAAATCCAGCGCGGCCACCACGGCTCGAGTTTTATTTCTTCCGGCCGGCACGTGTGCCGCCCTACGTCGAAAATGTCGAAGTATTGCCCGGCAAAAACATTCCAATCGCCTTCCAGGAACGCTCGCCTCAAATGCTCCGGCAGCGCCGCCAGCGTGCGCCGGTATTCTTTGTCACGCGCATAGATCGGGTTGTCATCCAGCCGCGCGCGAATAAATTTGTATTCGCTAGCGTCATACATTTCCGGACGGTCGAATCCCGCCGGAGCTACCTGGTCCACCCACAACGCCTTCACCCACGCATGCCCGATATTTCCCGGGTTCGTCGCGCCCGCCATGTTGCAAAAACTTCCCGGCACGGCGCAGCGATTTCTGGAAGTCAAAAACTGCCACTGTTTCAGGGTGAAGTGCGTCAGCTCGTCAACGCCGATAAACAGAAATTCCGCGCCCTGGTACTGGTAAACGTCGCTCTCGTTCCGGCAATACCCGAATCGCGTCGTGGAACCGTTGTGCCACGTCACCACCCGCTTCGATTCGTTGTAGCTTTTGTAATGCGTTCGCGGCACGTCGCGCCGGAATTGTGCGATCAGCGATGCCTCCAGCTCCGGATACGTGCGACGCAACAACAGCGTGTCGCTGCCGCGCACCAGGTGCGCCTGCTGTATGGCTTCCCAAAGTAGCGCTTTACTTTTTCCCGGACCGGCGGCGCCACCAAACAGGCGGTATTTTGCAAACGAGGCATGAAATTCAATTTGCCGTGGGAACGGCTTGTAGAAATCGCCTAGTGGCTCGAGGAGACTCCCGCGCTTACTCGTCACTGCGCGCGGAATTTCTTCCCTACAAAATAGGCGGTGCCGCCGCCGATCAATGACGCCGCGGCTGGCCAGTGATGCAGGGTCAGGACCAATCCGCCGGCCACCGCTGCCACTCCTGCAATTTCCAGCACCATCCCAATAAAGTGCCACCGAGCATTCGCGCCCAGGCTGTTCATCAACATGATCATTCCTCCGCGCATCTCTAGCTCATCAATTCGTTGCCAAAGGTCGCATTCGTGGCGGGACGAGAATTTCCATTTGTCTGGCCTCATCCCCGTCTGAATCGCCCGCGTACTTCATCTCATCCAATTTCTCGAGCGCGCGCTGTGAAACTTTCTCGTCCGCGGACCGCACCAACCGCACCCAGGCCCTCACCAGATCCACGCGCGCGTGTACGGCCTCCGCGAAATCGTAGTGATCCTCCGGCAGCTTCTCGACTCCACCGGGCAAATCTTCAGTTTCCTTCGGCATTTTTTCACGTTCGCTTAGGACGCGCGGCTTCGCTTCCTTCCCGGTTCCGCCGCCGGCCACGTCAGCGCACGCCAAGTGGTCCGTGCGGGCCACAGGGGAGGTTGCGGCCTGAGCAGCGGATCTTCCACCCTCGTCGTCAGACGCAGCGCGGCCGTCGAAACTCGCTGGCAGCACCTCGACGGTCACCGCCACGGGAGGCCATTTCTCAAAAGCCTCCATCGGCGTAGAAAAGCCCTGCCCGTTAATCCAGACAGTAGGCTTTCTACGTTTTCCAGAAGCCGAACCGCGCGTCCGGCGAACTCGTTGTCGAATGCTCCGATCAATGTCCGGGCAGCGGTTCCGCTCACTCATTTCGAGGGCCAGCTCGTCGCTCACGCTTTGCGATTCCGCATGCACACCTTTTTGATTCCCGGACACACTATTCGTGGCCCCTGCCCGGAATTGAAAACTTTGAGCGCACGGATCGCCCTGGATGCGCTACTTGACTTCAAAGGTGCAGGTTTCGATTTTCGACGCGGCGCATCATTCTTCACCTGCCTCGCTGCCTCGTCGCCAATCCCGCTGACAAAAATCCCCAGCATGACGCCGGCAACCACATCGGAATGCAGGCGGCACAGCGCGTGTCCGCCTTGCGCCCGCCGCACGCACGGAAGCCACGCCTCCGGCGTTCCGGGAATCGCCGTAAAGGCAATGCACTTTTTCATGTTGATCTGGAATTTACCGCCGGTAAAAACAAACACTGCTACCGCTCCGGGAATGTTCGAGTCGCGTCCCGACGCCGCTTAGTTCACCTTCACGCTAAAGCTTGCAGGTGAACCGGGCAGCGTAGTGGCAGTAGCAGTAGAGGCGTTTGGGCTTGACTCCGTGCCGTCGGCCATTTGCGCCGTCGCGCCAAACACGTGTACGCCGCTTCGTAGGGCGATCAAGCCGCTCGTGCCGGTGATTCCGGTTACCGCATTGGTCGCGCCCGCGGGCGCCGGCACGGAAAACAATTTCACCGGCGTGCCGGTCGTCACATCATAAATGTTGAACTGCTGCAGGCAATTCTTCGTTACCGTGGCGCTGCACGCCGCGTCAGTGGTGAAGTCATAATTCAACGTTACCGCTACGGTGTGCTGTCCCGGCGCTGCCTGTTCTGCCGCCACCACCACAAGCAAAAGCATCAATCCCAAATAAGCCATCATTTTGCGCATATTCGTCCTCCCAGAAATCTCTTTAACCGCCCACATCAAACCTCGAACATCTAACCTCGGTAGTGAATCAAACCATCAACTTCGCCGTTAATCCCGACCCGCCCGTCGAAGATACAAACTTGATGCGCACAAATTTCGCCTGGACTCCCGTCACCGTCCGCGCCTCACCGCCAACTACGGTCGTGGTGTCCAGCGTCTGGTATTCCGCGTCCACGTCCGCCATCGCCGATTGCAGCACCATGTTCACGCCGGTCGGCGCAGACCCGAAAATTGTCTGCCATCGCACGGTATTCCCAGTGTCCGGCTGGCCCGCAAAGCTCGAAACCGCGAATTGGCTCCCGGCCTGGGCGGCCCCTGGAAACGCTTCATTGTTAAAGCTGAAGCCCAGATCACCAGGCGCCAGCGAAATCGGTGGATTCAAATTCTGATAGCTAGGCATCGCAGCTCCTTAAGAAATATCGCCGACGCGACCACAACTTGCAGACACACCCGCACGCGCTTGTGGATCGCTCTATAAGAACCAAAATCGAATTGCGCTACGTGGCAGGGCCTAAAAAGCAAAACGCCCCGGCATCGCCGAGGCGCACTTGTTTACGAGGAGCAGTGTACCACACTATTACTTAATGTCAACGTAAATATGCAAGAATTGCAAAGTTTTTTCAACTCAAGACAAGTCTGCGACTTCGTGCGAACAACCCTCTTCTCATTCGCTCTGATAAAATGTCGCGGTGACCTCATCACGACCATCTACCCCCCGCCTGGCTCGCATCCAGCTCCATCCCATCAAAACCCTCGACCCCGTCGAGGTCCAAGCCTCAACCATAGGCCACACCGGCAGCCTCCAGTTCGATCGCGCCTGGGCCATTCATTCTCTCGACGGCCGCATCGTCAGTGCCACCCGCGTCACCGCAATGCACTTGATCCGCGCCGCCTACGCCCCAGATTTTTCGCAGGTAACGCTCGCCTTTCCAAATAATCCCGAAAATATCGAACCTGCCACCTTCGCGTTCCCTGGAGACACCGAGCCCGCCTCCGCCTGGCTTACAAAATGTCTCAACCAACCGGTCATGGTCCGCCACGATCCCAATGGCGTCCCGGACGATCGCATCGCCGGCGGACCGACGGTCATCTCCACTGCTTCACTGGATAAGGTATGCGAATGGTTTCCCGAGTTGACTATCGCCGAGGCTCGCCTGCGCTTTCGCGCCAACCTGGAAATTGACGGCGTGCCTCCGTTTTGGGAGGACCAACTCTTCGGCGCGGAAGTTCGCAGCGTAATTCGCTTCCGTCTCGGTGAAGTCGCTTTCGAAGGCAGCTACCCCTGCATTCGCTGCCCCATCCCCGCGCGCGATCCCCTCACAGGAGCCGAAATCATCGGCTTCCAAAAACGCTTCACACAACTTCGCCAGGCCCAACTTCCCTCCTGGTCGCACGCCGATCGCTTCGAGCATTTCTATTGCCTCGCCACCACCACCCGCATCCCTTCCACGGAAGCCGGCAAGCATCTGCACGTCGGCGACTCTCTGCATCTCCAGAATTAATCTGCCGCAGCCGATCGCCAGTCGGTCATTTCACTGCTGAAATATTTCTTTGGCGGAAACATCCCACGCCGCAGCAATTCTTCTCCGCACCGTCGCCGGATCTGGTCCGTCCAGTTCAGCCAGCTCCGCTCGCTCAGTCCCACAAAATGCCGCGCCGTCTCATAGGGAGCGAGCCCCAGATAATACGTCCGAAATAATACCATTCGCGAAGCCCACTCCGCTCCGTCCAGCGCCGCGCGGCCGGCCAACGCAAAATCTGCCACCCATTCGTTCAGTCGCGGGCGGTAATCCGGCTTCCACAAAAACTTCCCGGTATCTTTCCAGTTCAGCGCCGAAATTCCGCGCTTCGATTCCAGTACTTCCCGCGCCCCGCGATACACTTCCCAGCACACATCAAATGCCAGTTCCGATTTCACACTCATCGTTGCTCCCCCGTATCAAGTCGTCGCGAGCCGATCTGACTCATAGGTCGTCAAAAAATCACCATGACCGACGCAGGGTCCTGGATGAAGCCGTCACTCCGCTAGGCCCGCGCATCTCCTCCGCAAATCATTGCCCCTGCTCCCAACGAGCCGTCACCGGACAGCGCCTTCACTAGCGGCCGATCTCCGCGGACTTCCCGCGTCAGCCGGTATTCCCACACCGGCCCGTGCTCCACTCTGCACATCACTTCCGCCACTTCGCGCCGCCGCTTCTCCACTACGAAGGCGCCGTACTGTGGCTTCCGCAAATGCCGCAACTGCGCGGAGATGCTCGCTTCCCCGTATTGCGTCAGCCGTGACAGCTCCACCAGTGTCAGCCACGTTTCGCAGTTGCCCGCGGAAAGCATCACGTCGCACAACACATCGCGCTGCCTCTTCATCGCTCGCGGCCGCGGATCCCTTCTTCGAATTCTGTTCATCGCTGTCTCCCACTTTTTCTTTTCTGATTCTCAACACGACCTATGCCCGCCTACTCCACCATTTCACGTTCCACCACTCCTTCTTCGCACTCTTCCAGTAAATCCTCAAACTCTTCTCCCGCACTTCGATCCGGATCTTCGTAGTCCCCGGCGCACGCACTGCACGCATGCATCCCGGGACACTTCGAAAGATTTCCACAGTTTTCCACAGCCAACCCTTTGCATGTTACTCTTGACTACTATTACTAACATGTTACGTTGAGGATCCTGTCCCCACAGGAGCGTCCGGTGACCCGTTACAAAACGCAGCCTCCGTGGGAATTCCTTTTGTCGGCATCACGCACTTCCCTGCAGTCTTACGAACTCACCCGTCTTAGCCACGCCGCCAACTTGCGCAAAGAAATCGGCACGTTGCTGGATCAATGGCTGGAAGAAAACACCTGCGCGATGCTCGCGCGCTGGCTGATGGAACAACGCGAGCGCCCGCCCACGCCCGCTCTCAATGAGTCGTCCCCGCCCAGCTCCCAGGCTGGCACACATTCTGTGTCCGATAATTTCCTCACGGAGCAAGCGTTCCCTGCGTCTGCTCCCAGCGGAGTGTCCTGACACTTCCGCCTTTTTCTGTCCCCGAAAGTTGTTTGCTTTGCCGAATTTGTAACTGCATAGTCCGGTGCCCCGGTGGCGTCCTGGTGTGCCCGATAGCTCGTTTCTAAATTTTCTTGAGGAGACCGCAAGTGCTCCGCACGCCGACGCACGCCTCAACGAATACACCACGCGAACCCTTGGCGCCACGCCCTCGAACTTTTGCGTTTCGCGCTCGCCGCACATCGCCGCCTCCTCCGACTTACGTAATGGCAGCTTTATATCCGTTATGAGACGCAAAACGATTTCGTTTCCTCGCTTCGAGACGGGCAAAAATAAAAAGGGCGCAGCCGATTTGGCTGCGCCCTTTTTTTCAAACTGCTATTTGAATTTTAAAACTTACGCTGATCTAATTCCGAACTAGATTCCACGCTTGTATTTCAGCGCACCGGTTGGCATAACTCACGGATGCCGCCAATTCTTCCTGGGCACGCGCGTAATCTTCGTCGGGTGGGGTACCTTGGCGGGGGAATTCAACGTCTTGAGGGGGTTGAGCCCAACTGCTTAACAGAAAATTGTTGCAACTTTGAACTATTGTCTGAATGTAGCGCATCGAAGTCACCACCTCCGCGATGAATCTTTCATCGGGCCGGGGGACCCTTGAAGAAGCCCATATCGGGAAGCTTCATTCAATGCACTCAGCGTAGATTAAGGCGCCTTCCCGCGATAATCGGGTAATACCCTTAATCTCCACGGTGGAAGTACTAAGGCGAATGAAATGCATGAATACAGGGCGGTTAGGGACGCTGCGGTCTAGGGTTTCGCGGTAGCGGAAGTAACTTCTGTGCCATTCTCCCCCAGCAATTGTTCCTTGCGATACACCAGCGAATTGATGTCATAAGTCGCCAGTTCAAATCCATGCCCGTGCGTGATCGCATCCGTTGGGCACGCTTCCACGCAATATCCGCAAAAAATGCAGCGCGAGTAGTCTATGTTGTACACGCTGGCGTAGCGCTCGCCTGCGGAAATGCGCGTCACTTCCGTATTTTCCGCCGCCTCGATGTAGATGCAGTTCGCTGGACACGCCGCGGCGCAAAGAAAACAACCCACGCATTTTTCCAGGCCATTTTCGTCACGGTGCAACACGTGGATTCCGCGATAGCGCGCCTGGAAATGCACTTTCTCGTACGGATAATTTTCCGTAACGGTTTTGCGGAAGATGTTCCGAAATGTGACGCTGAAACCTTTGGCTAGCGTGCTGAATGTTTCAGCAACTTCCCGGAGACCTGATGCCATGCTGGCAGTCTAACAAACGCTCCGCGAACGGGCAAATCTCCTGAAACGCCGTCAATTATCGCGCCGCAGTGGCCTTGCCACTCAACGAATTTATGATCATCTTTCCGTGAAATCGCCCGTTCTCAATGAAAATCTCGCTGGTGTGCCGCCCGCCGATCACCACCCCGGCCAAAAAAATCCCTGGCACATTGCTTTCCAGCGTCTCGGGATTCAACTTGGGCTTCAGCGTCGCCTCGTCCAGTTCCACGCCCAGACTTTTAATGAACGTGTAATCCGGATGATAGCCCGTCAGTGCAAACGTCTGCTTCGCCGGCAGGCGCTTCTCTCCGCCGTCGTTTTCCACCACTACGTACTCGTCCGTGAATTCCTTCACCCGCGTGTTGAACAACCCCGCAACTTGTCCCGC
This sequence comes from Candidatus Acidiferrales bacterium, assembly GCA_038227545.1. GTDB lineage: Bacteria > Acidobacteriota > Terriglobia > Acidiferrales > UBA7541 > Acidiferrum. The sequence goes on along the minus strand of JBBRPU010000007.1, from coordinate 18,988 downwards.
CTTTATCCGGTTCTCAATATCCGGACGCACCCAGTATTTGATCGTGGCTCCCAGTTCCGCGTCGCGATGGACTAGCGTTACACGCGCGCCGTTGCGATACAGGTCCAGCGCCGCTTCCGCCGCAGAATTTTTCCCGCCCACCACCACCACATCCTGTCGCCAGTAAGGATGCGGCTCGGTGTAGTAGTGCGATACATTCGGCAAGTCTTCCCCCGGCACCCCCATCATGTTCGGCAAATCATAGTATCCCGTGGCAATCGCGATCTTTTTCCCGCGATAGGAGTGTGGCGTGCCGTCTAAGCCTCGCGTGGTGACGGTGAAATTCCCGTCGCTGCCATCCAACTTTTCGATCAGTTCGAACAGCCGCAGCTCCAGATCGAAATGCTCCACGGTCTTGCGGTAGTACTTCAGAGCCTCCACTCGCGTGGGTTTCTCCGCGGCGCATACCAGCGGGAGGTCGCCAATTTCCAGCAATTCCGGCGTGGTAAAAAAATACATGTTCACCGGGTAGTTGAAAATCGAATTGCACAACGTGCCCTTGTCAATCACCAACGGCCGCATTCCGGCACGCTTGGCCTCGATGGCCGTCGCCAGGCCTGTGGGTCCGGCCCCAAAACAAATAATGTCGTATGTTTCCATAGAAATTCAGTTTGCAGTCTCGCCCGCGCAATTGCAAACCGGGCATATCGGCGTGACGGGTTGCCGCTCGTCGCAAAGGTGAGTGTTTTAGATAACGCAGTCTCTATTGTTTGGCGGGTAGTTCTAAAATCGCGGCCAATTCTCTACGGAAGTCATTCAGTTCCCTCAACCGTTCAGGAGTCGCTGGAATCTCCGTCTTCTTCCATACAAACACTTCAGCATTTCCCCGTTTCAGTTTCACGCCAAAATTTCCGTCCACCAGGTAGGAAGCCGGCGCCAATACTTGCAATCCGCCATTGGCCGCCGGAGCAAGCACTACCGCGCATGCACCCTTGCGCATGCACAACGCATTCTCGTACGGCGGAATCGCAATTGGGCCGAAGCCGGCCGTCACCAGCCGCTCCAGCGTGTTCATCTGTTGGGGTGACAGCTCCATAGGCATAGCTCAACGAGATTGCTCAAGAACGCTGATCTGTAAGTCGGATGAAAAGGTCCAACGGGTCGAGCAGGCTCGACAACGCACCCGTCAACTGAACGAAAAATTAGGCCGCGGTCGAATCCGCTTCTGACGACGATCCTGAAGACGACCCTTCCAGTTGCGACAAAATTTCTCGCAACGTACCGATCAACTCATCGCGCGTAACGTGGCTCTTCTTAAACTGAATCCTGAATTTAAACTGTTCGTTTTCCGGTTCGAACTGAAACAAAAACGGCTGCGGCCTCTGCGGCCCGGTCACATGCTCTTGCCGTTCCTTGCGCGCTTCGTCCCGCGTCAAACCGCCTTGCATCATGCGGCGAATGGTTTCCAGCATTTTCTTCTCGGTCGGCTGCCGAGCGATCTGCAGCAACAACGACTTGGTGTTGATGCCCTGCTCCGCGCACTTCTTCCGCAAAGGCTCGGGAATGTGCAGCAGCGATAGCGTCTCCGTCACCGAAGTTCGCGCCCGCCCAATCTTCCGCGCGATGTCGTCGTGCGTGTATTCAAACTGGGTGCCCAGTCGGTCCAGCCCGTCGGCCTCTTCGAAAGGTGTCAAATCCTTGCGCTGTAAATTTTCGATCAGCCCGATTTCCAGCGTTTCCGCGTCATCGGCGGTCTTTTCGATGCACGGCACTTCGCGCAAACCTGCCGCGCGCGACGCATGATACCGCCGCTCGCCCGAAATAATGTAGAAGCAATCCTCGCGCGCAATCCAACGCACCAGCAGCGGCTCCAGCACGCCTTTTTCGCGGATCGAGTCGCTCAGTTCCCGCAAATCTCCCAGCGCCTTACGAGGTTGATCCGGATTCGGACGAATTTGCTCCACCGGAATCATCCGCCCCACTGCCGCGCCGCTATAGCTCGTTAGCGATTCGACGTAGTGCGCGTCATGCCGCATCTTCAGCGTGGCTGGCAAGCCGATTCTCTTCAACACGATTGATAACCTCCCCGGCCAATTTCTTATATTCCAGCGCTCCCGGTGACTTGGGAGCAAAGGTCAGAATCGTTTCCTTGTACGCTGGACTTTCTTCCAGGCGCACATTTTTGCTGATCTTCGTCTTGAACATCACTTCACCAAACACCGTGCGAATCTGCTCGTGCGTGTCGCGCGAAATATTCGTCCGCTTGTCAAACAGAGTGATCACCACACCCAGCATTTTCAATCCCGGGTTCGGCCGTGCGCGAATGCGCTCATACGTTTCCAGCAGATCGTCGGTGCCTTCAATCGCGAAGTATGCCGCCTGAATCGGCACCAGCAAATGTGTGGACGCCACCAGCGCGTTTACCGTCAAAATTCCCAGCGAAGGTGGGGTGTCCAGCACGATGTAGTCGTAATCTTTTTGTATCGGCGCCAGCGCATCTTTCAATTTGAACGGGGCGTCGAATTGTCCCGCCAGCACCTGCTCGAGTTTTGCCAGCGCCAATCGCCCCGGCCCCAGAAAGAGCAACGGATCTTTTGTGCCCTTCACCACCGCGGACATCTGTACGCGCTGGTCCCCCAGCACGTCGAACATGGACGTGGCAATTTCTCCCGAATTAAAAAATGCGATGGTGGAATTTGCCTGCGGATCTAAATCAATGAGGAGTGTTCGTTTGCCGCGGTGCGCCAGCGAAGCCGACAAATTTATCGCTGTCGTTGTCTTCCCGACGCCGCCTTTTTGATTCGCAACCGTGATAATGGCAGTCATATCTTTTCTGCCCCCGCCCGCGCGCTCACTTTTTGGCCGTCGCGATCCGGCAACCCGGTTCCCATATATGGGTGCTGTCCGTGGAAAACCCCCTAGAGCTAGCTAACTTTACGTTCGCCATACATTAAATGGCAAGCGAAAAGTAACCATACCTTCAAAATTGGCAGTGGAAAACCTCTGGGCGTGCGGGAAGGAGGTGGGGTGAATGCCGCGCTTCGACAACCAGACTTGATCAACCTACGGGGAAGGCTATCCCAATGTGATCCAATTTCAAGTTAAAACTCCAACTCCCAGAAGTCCGGCCCCGGATTTTTCAGCCGCAGTCCCAATTCCCATCCCGAGCTCACCTGGTGCCCTCGCCATACTAACTCCGCTTCGCACTCTTTCCGGTTGATCAGATTTGTCACCACCAACTTCTCCCCCACCTCAAATTCTTCTGGCACAATCGCCAGGCACCCGTGCGCGCTGATGTCCATGGTGTGCCCTTCTCCGCGCGCAGGCCGTCCTTCCTCCTTGCGCTCCACACACACCTTTACCCGCGAATTAACGCGCACCCCCGCGCGCAGATGTCGCTTCTCCGATTCTCCAGTATCTTCATTGTCGTCATAGCGGTCATACAGAAGCGGCACGTGACTCTCCTCGGATTGTCTAGGGGGCTTGGGTACGTAAGCGCACTGCTGCGCGCCAGCGGTTCTATCACCTTAAAGCTGTCTCGCGGTACAGGTCAATGCAACTTCATTCAGGCCATTGCGCGAAAGGTACCGGAGGCAAGAGGGAAACAACGAGGTGCGACGAACTCCGACTCCTCAAAGCTTTGGGAATTATTGGTGGAATTTGTTTCAGCGGCGGCCGAAGCTGAAAACCAATCCCGTGCTAAGACGCATATTATTTTGCTGGTTGCCATGATTGGCATTGTCGAAGCGGGAGTACAAGTATTCAGCTTGCAGGATGCGCACGCCCAGACGGTGAGACAGCTTCCAATCGAGACCGACCCCCGCACTCAACAACAAAGCATTGCTGGTCCCCAGCGGCGCCAGGCCACCCCCCAGCGACGTCGTATATAACGTGCCCCCCGCATGTCCACCGCCCACGAGCCCCTGCACATACGGCACTAGGTGTCCGTGGTTGCGCATACTGAGGCGCGGGCCGAACTGATAGCTCTGAATGTTAAGGCTCAAGCGATTGGCCGTAACTGCTCCTTGCCGGTAATAACCCACGTCGCCGACGAGACCAAGCCAATTGTTTACGTTGTAGGCCACCGACCCGCTGGCGCCGTGCAGGCTGATGGGCGTGCCGCTAACCACCAGATCGGCGCGCACGTAACTATAGCCCGCAAAAATTTCCACCTTCGGCGTGCCTCCCGATTCGGCGTCCATTTTCGGCGTTTGCGCCGACACCATCCGTGCACCGAAAAGTGCGCAGAATACCGGCAGACACAACCTGAGAATTTTCGAAATTCGCGGCATGCTAGTCCTCCAGATCTGACGATTCACAGCTACTGCACCGTCAGAGTGACGGTGGTTGAGTGGTGTAACGTGCCGGACGTTCCGGTGACGGTGATGACGTAAACGCCGGCAGGAGTGCCGGAATTCACCGGGAGTCTTGGAAATCCTTCCGCGCAACCTGATAGGTAGATCGCCGCGACAGCCATGAAGGCCAATCCGCCGAGAGTGGCCAATCGCCGAGATGATCTACCCTGTAAATTTGCAGACCACCATAGGGCGAGTGCGACTCCGATCAACGTGACTGCCGGCCATCCTGGAAAATGTAATGGCCAACGACGCTGCGGCGGACCCGGTTGCTCAACTGTTACCGCGCTCGATGTCCGCGCCGTCGTGGTCACCGTCATCGTGCTGGTGGATCCCGCCGCTACCGAGGCAGGGTTGAATGACGCATTGCCACCAGGCGGCAGTCCCGTCGCTGTGAACGTCACCTGATTCGGGAAGGGGCCAAGAACCGGAGCAGTTGCAATCGTAAACATAGCTCCCTGTCCGGCCGCCACCGTCTGAGGCGGAGTCGGGCTGGTCGTGTTGAAATCTGTGAGCGTGATCGTCAAGACCGCCGATGTGCCGCCCCCAGGAGCGGGGTTGAGTACGGTGACGGAAACTACACCTCCCGCCGCCAGGTCACTGGCCGGAACCGACACAGTGAGTTGCGTAGCGCTGACGAATGTTGTGGTGAGTGCGACACCGTTCCATTGCACCACCGAGCCAGGTAAAAAGTTCGATCCCGTCAACGTCAGTGTGAAGGCCGGTCCACCAGCCGCCACCGTGGTGGGCGAGAGGCTCGTCAGCAGCGGCACAGGATTTGGCGCGTTGATGGTAAACGGGAGAGCTCCCGATGATCCGCTGGGCGCCGGATTGGCTACGGTCACTGAGGCCGTGCCGGCAGTCGCAATATCCCCTGCCGGAACTACCGCCGTGACTTGGGTGGCGCTTATAAAAGTTGTGACCAGATCCACACCGTTCCACCGCACGATCGCGCCGCTTACAAAACCGCTGCCAGTCAGCGTCAGCGTGAACGCTCCCCCGTCAGCAGTTGCGGACGCGGGTGAAAGTGACGTCAGCACCGGCGGTGTGCTACTCGCCGTGATGGTGAATGGCAGTACGTTCGACAGCAGTCCGGTGGGAGCCGGGCCGGGACCGTGCGGCTGGGGCCGCGCATGCGCTCGTACAATCCCAGGACTTGGGTCGGGATTGAACACCGCCACGGAGGCGGTACCCACCGTCAGGATGTCTCCCGCCGGAACCGCGGCGGTCAACTGAGTGGCGCTGACAAATGTGGTGGGCAAATCCGCCCCGTTCCACTGTGCGATCGAAGTGCTGATGAACCCGGATCCGTTCAACGTCATCGTGAATGCTGCCCCGCCGGCCAACGCCGTATTTGGCGAGAGTGAAGCCAACACCGGGACAGGGTTGGTAACCGCAAAGAACAGCGGAGCGCTCGTTCCGCCTCCCGGAGCCGGACTTGTAACCACCACAGGAAAGTCGCCCGGAGCGGCCAGCAACGATGCTGGAACGATGGCGGTCAGCTCTGTTGCGCTAACAAACGTGGTCGCCAAAGTTACACCGTTAAACCCTACGACCGAGCCCGCGACAAAGCTGCTGCCCGTCGCCGTGAGAGTAAATGTTGGGTCGCCGGCCACCGCAGAATTTGGTGAAAGTGAAGTCAGCAGTGGCGATGGGTTGCTGACGCTGATAACTTCCGTCAAGACCGCCGAAGCGCTGCCGCCAAAATTGGCGTCTCCGCTGTAGACGGCGGTGATCGAGTGTGTACCCAGCGTCAACGCCGACGTGGAAAGAGTTGCCGTACCAGAAACGAGAACCGCCGAGCCAAGGGAGTTCGCTCCATCAAAGAACGTCACTGTTCCCGTGGGCGTAGTACATACGCCCCCCGTAACCATGGAGGTAAATGTGATGTTCTGTCCCACGCTCGCAGGATTGATGTCTACGCCGATGGTTGTAGTGCTTCCGGGACGCACGACCGTAAATACCTGCGGAGCAATCTTCCCGATCAGCTGCTGCGCAACACCAGTCGAATTAGATTCCTGCCCGTCGGTCGCAAACGCGTATACCACGTGCGTCCCGAAGTAGAGCGGATTGACTACGGTACCTGCGAAGGTTCCGCCGTTCGGTGTGCCCGCGATCCACGCTCCTTCCCAGGTATCCAGTTGGAAGTACACCTGCCTGATGGGCGGCGCTGTTGGCGCGAATGTCGTCGCTGGCGTGAAAGTGAACGTCGGCGTTAGAGTGGTGCTCACATTGCCGGCCAGCGGTGCGATCGCGGTGGTCAGCGGAATAGGTTGCGGTTGTTCTTCCGAGATCACCGTAACCGTCGCGTCCGCTAGATTGGTCACATAAATATTGTTGGTGGCCAGGTTCACCGAAACCGCATTGGGAATGGTTCCCGGCATTAGCGTATTGGTGACCAGGTTGGCGCCATCAATGACCGTTACCGTGTTGGAGAAAGAATCCGTCACATAAATTTTGTTGGTCACGAGATTTGCCGCTATAGATGTGCGGTTGGCCTGCGAACTGGAACCCACCGTCACGACGGTGATGACCGTGTCGCTTACGCCGTCAATTACCGAAACTGTGGCGTCCGCCAGGTTCGTCACAAAAATTACGTTGGTAATCGGGTTGATCGCTACATTATTGGGAATCGTTCCTATCCCCGTGGTGATCGTGTTCGTCCCATTGGTCGCGCCGTCTATCACCGTGACGGTATTCGAAAACGAGTTCGGCACGTAAATCTTGTTGGTTACGGGATTTACTGCGATGGAGCTGCCATTAGCCTGCGAGCTGGAGCCCACATTCACGACCACGCTTACCGTCTCCGAGAGGCCGTCTATTACGGAGACGGTCTGGTCGCCCAGGTTCGTCACGTAGATTGTGTTGGTGGCCGTGTTGATGGCCAGATTGTTGGGAATGCTTCCGATGCCCGCAGTGATGGTAGTCGTAGCGTTGGTGGCACCGTCAATGACCGTAACCGTGTTCGAAAAGGAATTGGGCACATAGATTTTGTTGGTCACCGGGTTCACCGCGATAGACGTGCGGTTGGTTTGCGAACTGAAACCCACCGTGACCACCGTGCTAACCGTGTCCGTAGAACCGTCTATGACCGACACCGTGCCATCTCCCAAATTCGTCACATAAATCGTGTTGGTAACCGGATTGATGGCCAGATTGTTCGGAATGCTGCCGATGCCCGCCGAGATTGTCGTTGTTCCATTGGTGGCACCGTCTATCACCGTCACGGTGTTCGAAAAAGAGTTAGGCACGTAGATCTTGTTTGTCGCCGGATTAGCCCGGATGGATGTGCCGTTAACTTGCGAACTGCTTCCTACCGTCACCGTGGCCGTAAGATTGGTGGATCCATCGAACACGACGACGTCATTACTGCCTTGATTCGAGACATAGACTTGATTGGTGACGGGATTAACCGCTACGTTTACCGGGACCGCGCCTCCACCAAGGTTCACCGTAGAAGTGCTCGCAGTCGTGTTGAGCGCCCCATCAATTACCGACAGCGTACCCAACGAGACTATCGGGATCGCCGGCCTTACCCGCCCCCTCCTCAAGCCAACAACCGGCAAGTTGTTCGAATTCCCGGCGACATAAATCTGGTTGGTCGTTGGATTTACAGCCAGTGAATTCGGACTCGGAGGCACGCTGATGGTCAACGTCGAAGCCGTAGTGTTCAGCGACCCGTCAATCACCGTCACCGTATCGGCCAGTTGATCCGCCGTGTAAATCTTATTGGTCACCGGATTCAGTGCTATGAAAGTCGGGCCGTTACCAACTCCCACCCGGCTCAGCAGCGTATTGTTCGCGCCATCAACGACCGATACATCCGAGGTTTGCGCGTTGACCACATAGATGAGGTTGGTGACCGGATTCACCGCAATGCCCTTGGGATTGTAGGAGACCATCCCGGTGACCACCGTGGCCACGACGATTTGCGGGCTCGCGGCTCCGTCAATCACGCTTAGGGTGCCATCGCCGTTATTCACCACGTAAATCTTGTTTGTAACCGGATTGACGCCGATGAACTGCGGAGTGCTCCCGACAGCCGGAGTGGCGATGACGGTGTTTGTCGCACCGTCAATGATGGACACGCTGCTATCGCTGAAGTTCCCGACATAGATCATGTTCGTCACCGGGTTCACCGCTACCGTGACGGGGTTCGCACCCACGCTGACCGTCGAGCTGATCGTGCTGGTGGCGCCATCAATTACCGACACCGCGTTCGTATTCGAGCTCGTAACATAAATCCGGTTGGTATCTGTGTTCACCGCCATTGCTACCGGACTCGGTGAAATGATCGTCTGCAGCACGAGATTGGTCGCTCCATCAACCACATCTACCGTGCTGTCAGCAAATTTAGCTATGTAGATGCGGTTCGTGACTGGGTTCACCACCACTGGACCGGGAGTGGTGTCTTGAGTGATCGTCGCGACCTCTCGCTGTGCCTTCACGACTTCTGTCGAACTCAACAGCGCGAGTGCCACAAACGCTGCGCGCACAATGTTCCACGGCGCCGCAAGGACCGCCGATGGCCTGCGCGTAGGCACTACGGCACTGCGTGCCTGCGGCGCCTCAATAATTTCGGAAGTCTTCGAGCAGTAGTAACGACAAAGCGAATGGCTGAAGAACATGGCCGGTCAATCTCCTCTTCATTTGCAGGGACACACTTTCGAGAGAAGAGGGAGCAAACACCAGCCGGGTTAACGAATCGGTCTAGCGGACACGCCGATCGTCTCGCCGTGGTTTGCCGGCCGCTGAAATAATTCCCACGAACTATTTAACGGCCGTCTCTGAACTACTAATTTTTGGGTAGCCAAATCAAATCCAATTCGAGGAGGTTGTGCGGCTGAATTGCTGTGAAGGGGTCGAACGATGAAATCTTGATGCCGGTGCCACCGCAAGTCAAATATCTTTCACTATTTTTCTTCGCCAAAGTACCTAACTGCCATCACCCGACTTGTTGCGGCCGAAGCACGATGTCGTACCTCGGTTGCGCGCCGACGAATTGGGACAGTCGGGACCGTTACCGCAAATTTCCGCCTGAAAAAACGGGCGTGGTGGCCGCTGCTCCGGCATGAAATCCCATCAACAGCATTCGATTGTCCGAATAATATGCTTGGCCCGTGGCCGTCTCCGCCCCCGAAACGCCTTGAGCGCTGCGGACGTATTCTTTGCGTACCAGTTGCTGCGTTTCTTCCAGGTTTCGCGCAATGAAATCGCGCTCCGCGTCCACGTTTGGATCAATGCGGTGAAACACCCACAGTTTCTTCCGCACAAACTCAATCCCCACGTCATGTGTCGCAGCGCCTACCCACAAGGGAACGCCATCTACTTCCCTGCCTGTTTTCCAGATACGCAGGTGGTGCCGCCGGGCCACGATAGAGTTCGGGTCCGGTAACGCATACGAATAATCCTGCGCTCTGCCGAACAGATACAACCTGTCCATCGGCAGCTTCGTATAGTGAGTCCTCTGCCACAGCAGGTGCCAGATAATTTGCGGCTTGGACTTTTCCACTTTCACCCAACCCGCCCGCGTGAACACCTCCTGCAGATCGGCTTCTTTAGCCACAAAAATCACGTTCAACATGTCGCCTTCACGGCCTTCACCGTTCAACACTCTCGCGGGCAGCATCCTCACCATCTCTGGCAATTCCGAAGTGTTGGCGGGAGCAGCGTGTAAGTCCACAGTCCGCGCCGATACATCGCCTTTGGTGTAGGCAATAACTTCTGTGCCCTTCAAAACCGTGCTGTCGCGCCCATGCGCCAACAGAAACACCGGCGCCGCCGGCAAGTAAAATAGCCCCGTAACCGCCATCGCCATCCCCATCCGCAGCGTGTGCGACCGTCCCTTGAATCTCTTCTGCGCCTCTAGCGCTACCCGCTCTCCATTCGCCAGCTCCACGGAATCCAGCTTCACGATCACCCCGCCGCCCATACCCAGCAATCGCTTCTGTTTTACTTCGACTACCGACCCTTGGGCCAATTCCCCAGCCCTGATGACGGTGTAACCATCAACCGTCACGCCCTTTTCGACCACAAATTCAAGACGGTCGCCCTTGACGGCCGTCCCGGAGGAAATGGTCTTCGAAAATTGAAGCGTCACTGGCGTGCCACCTTTGATGAGTATCGTGGCAGCAGCGGTCAATTCCTCCGCCGCAGCGCGGCACGGCAGGAGCATGAGGAGTGCATAAACGCAGATCGTCAAATGCTTTGATCGGAACATGAGCACCGTCTTTCGCTCACTCTTAAACCCCGAGCGCGGCGCTTCGTTGCTGAATTTCGCCTTATTCAATGGAAGCACAGGCTCGACTACAGTTCTGTACCGTGTTGAACTAGTTTTCGGGCATAAAATACGGTAGTGCAACTCTAGCGACGTCGCTCCCCCTCCAGGCGCGAGCACCACGGTCAGCAACCCTCACCGCTGTTGCATCTTAAGTATTCAGCAACTATAATTCACCAGTCCCCTCCACAAACAGCCAAACCAGAAACGTAAGCTGAGCGTGGCCTAGGCGCTTCCATTAAATCCGCTCGTCGTAAATTAGAAGAATTTTCCTGGTGCTTTGGTGTTCACAAGCTCGCCGATAAGGCTTACGGATTGTTGCGTCCGCAACAAACGCACTTGTGCGAAGATCTCCGGCAATTATTCAGCGGAATCATTCCGCGCGGGGCACTCGCCTTCGATATCGGCGCCAACGTGGGCACCTACACTGGCGCGCTGCACTCCCTGGGCGTTTGCGTCATCGCTGTGGACGCCAATGCCGACTGTCTTCGCCATCTCGAATTGATGCGTCCAGGCCATGAAATTCAGATTGTTCATGCCGCCGTCGGCAACACCACCGGTCTCGCTACCTTTAACATGAGTGATCAGAGCGACGGGCTTAGCGCCATTTCCACCGAATGGCTCGGAGCGTTGAACAAGCATTACGGGCGTTCTCAAAAAATCTGGAATCGCACCGCCACCGTGCCCATGATTACTATTGATGGTCTGATGGCCCACTTTGGCGTCCCGTACTACATCAAGATTGATATCGAGGGTTACGACAGCTTCGCGCTGGATGGCATGTCGACCCAGCCCGCCTTACTGTCGTTCGAATTTCATCGTGTTTGCCTGCAAAATACCCTGGACTGCCTCGACAAAAAAGTCATTTCACCGTCGTCACGGTTCAACATTCACACCAGTGGCCCGAAGTTCCTATTACCCTCCTGGATCGGTAAAGACGAACTGAAGAAAACGCTCGCTAATTTCGAAGACCTCGAGACCTATGGCGACATCTACGTTGCCGCTCCCCGCCAGGCCACCGGCAGCGCCGACAATTCACTTCGCATCGTCACCGCCGCCTGACTCTGGGGCCGTAAGAACGCTTCGCATAACACCCTCTCCCCTGCGCTTCTTGACCGCCGGCTTGCTGAACAAGATTTTTAATTACTTCCCCGAATTTGCGCGTTCCCCAACCTCCCGCTTACACTCACATCCACTGTCATCGTCATGTTCCGATTAAAAACTCTTCGCCAAGAATTCCCCGCCACGTTGCGTCTCGCCGTCCCGCTCGTGCTAGCCGAGCTCGGCTGGATGAGCATGGCCATCGTCGACACCATCATGGTCGGCCACTTGCCAAACAGCGCGGTAGCCATTGGAGCGGTGAGCTTAGGCTCCGGCATTTTCTACGTGCTGGCACTCTTCGGCGGTGGCCTGCTGATGGGCCTCGACACTCTCGTGGCACAAGCATTCGGCGCGGGTAAGCGCGAGGATTGCCACCGCTCCTTGATCAACGGCATTTATTTGAGCTTCGTCCTCGCACCCGTTCTGGCCACGCCCATATGGCTTCTGCCGCGCCTGCTGCGTTTCATCCAGATAGATCCCGAGATTCTCGCGCTCGCGATTCCCTACACCAAAGTCCTGGCCTACGGACTTTTGCCCCTGCTGCTCTACTTCGCGGTGCGCCGCTGCCTGCAAGCCATGAACATGGTGCGTATCGTGGCCTTCGCCCTGATCACCGCCAACATCATCAATGCCATTGGCAACTGGATGTTTGTGTACGGCCACTGGGGAGCTCCGGCGCTAGGCGCGGTCGGCTCCGGCTGGTCCACCGCAGTGTCCCGGACCTACATGGCCGCAGTCTTGGTCGGCTACCTTTTGTGGTATGACCGTCGCCATCGCACCGACCTGCTGAAAACCCCCGTGGACATCGACCTGCCACGGATAAAGCGGTTGATCATTCTCGGTTATCCGGCGGCGCTGCAATTCACCCTGGAAAGCGGTGTATTCGCGGTGGTCACCGCGCTCATCGCCCGCCTGGGTCCTATACAACTCGCTGGACACCAGATCGCTCTGAACACCGTGGCATTCACTTATATGGTTCCGTTGGGAATTTCCTCCGCCGCCGCTGTACGCGTCGGTCAAGCGGTCGGTCGTAAAGACCCCATCGGCGCGGGAAATGCCGGCAACGCCGCGATTTTCTTGGGAGCAGCGTTCATGACCTGCGCCGGCGCTGCGCTGCTGATTTTTCCTCACGCCATCGCGCGCATGTATACGCCGGACGTGAACGTTATCCGAGCGACCACCGTTCTCTTGGCCGCCGGAGCTGCCTTCCAACTCTTCGACGGCATTCAAACCGTGGCTACCGGCGCCCTTCGTGGCACGGGAGACACCCGCACGCCCATGTTGTGCCACTTGATCGCCTATTGGGTTATCGGCTTGCCACTAGGTTACTGGCTCTGCTTTCACCGTAACTGGGGCGCTTTCGGCCTGTGGGCCGGCCTGAGCCTCGCGCTGATTCTGATCGGTGTAGTCTTACTGTTTGTCTGGCGCCGCATGCTCCGCCGCCTCGCGGCCATCGCTTCGACCCTCAGCATTAGTTCGGCCTAAAGGTCACGGCTGAAGCAATCTACCAGTTTAAAAATGCCACCCTGATTTCTTTCCCGGCGGCACCGAACGTATCTGAGGTTAGTCGTTGAATTTAAAAGATGCTCGGAAACTTCCCCGCTGGCACCCATTACATTTTGTATCTACCCAAATCATCATCCGACAAACCTTCCAGCCACGACCGCAATTGCTCATTGGTAGTTCGCTCATTAATCGCGCTGGAGACCTTCGAATTCTTCAGCACCTGCTCATTCACAAAAATCGGGCAATCCATCCGCAACGCCAGCGCCAAGGCATCGCTCGGCCGGGAATCTATGGTCATCATCTCGCCGTCGCGCTCCACGCAGATCAACGCGTAAAAGGTATCGTCCTTCAACTCGCTGACAATAATTTTCTGCACCCGCACTTCCAGCCCCAGCAAAACATTCTTCAACAAGTCATGCGTCATAGGGCGTGGCGTCTGCACCTTCTCGATTTCCAGGGCAATCGCATTCGCTTCGTACACGCCCACCCAGATTGGCAATATCGCCTGCCCCCCCACATCCTTCAGCACCACAATCGGCATGTTGGTAACGGGATCCATCATCAGCCCACGAATCTTCATCTCTACTTCCATGCTGGACCCCCGATCGGTACTTCCGCACCCACCTCACTCCACATGCACGCCCGTCAAACTCCCCGTCCCACTGTCCGTAACGCGTACCGGCACATAACTTCCCAGCAGGTCTGTGCCCTCAGAAGAAAAACTAATCACCCGATTCGAAGTTGTATGCCCCGACCACTGTTTGTCTCTCCGCGACTTGTTACTCACAAAAGTCTCCAGCACTTGCCCAAGCATCGCCTGGTTCCTCGCGGTCTGAATCACTCGCTGCCGCTCCTGAATCATCGCCAGGCGCTTGCCCTTCACCGCTTCCGTAATCGCATCATTCAGCTTCAGCGAAGGAGTATTCGGCCGCGGCGAATACTTGAAGCCAAACACGCCGTCGTATTGCGCCTCGTTCAACATCGTCAGCGTCTCTTCGAAATCCTCGTCCGTCTCGCCAGGAAACCCCACAATAATGTCCGTAGTGATACTGATCGCCCGCTTCGCCGAGCGAATCAGCGCAATTTTCTCCAGATACTCCTCACGCGAATACGTCCGCGCCATCGCGCGCAACACCCGCGTAGATCCCGACTGCACCGGCAAATGGATGTGATCGCAAAGTTTCGGCTCGCGATCGATCGCTTCCACAATGTCCGCGCCAAAATCCCGCGGATGCGAAGTTGTAAATCTCACGCGCTGTATGCCGCTAACCTGCGCCACTTCCAGCAGCAATTCCGAAAACTTCATCCGCCGTGATGTCGGGTCGGCATAAGAATTCACTGTCTGCCCCAGCAATTGCACCTCGGAATATCCCAGCTCCGCCAGTTGCCGCACTTCCTGCAGAATGGACGCGCTGCCGCGACTGCGTTCCGGTCCCCGAGTATGTGGCACCACGCAGTACGCGCACGCCTTGTCGCACCCTTCTATAATCGTCAGGTACGCGCGCCACGGATTATCCCGTCGCGTAATCTCCGTCTCAAACGTTTCGTCTGTATCGTTATCCAGCCCGGTAACGTGTTTATTCCCCGCTTCCAGCTCCGCCAACATTTCCGGCAGCTTCCGATAGCTCGCCGACCCGCAAACCAGGCTCACCCACGGCGCCCGCTTGAAAATCGCCTCGCCCTCCTGCTGCGCGACGCAACCCAGCACCCCAATAATCTTGTCACCGCCGCGCTCGCGATATTCCCCCAGCCGCGAAAACACCTTCTGAGCCGCTTTCTCACGAATACTGCAGGTGTTATACAAAATCATCCGCGCCGCTTCCGGAGTCTCCACCTGCCTATACCCCCGCGACAGCAGCAGCCCCGCCACTTTCTCCGAATCGTGGTCGTTCATCTGACAACCAAACGTCTCCAGAAAAAACGTCCCAGCAGCACCATTGTTTTCCAATATGTCGGAGCTTGTTAGATCGGATGAGTCATTGCCAGTTAGATCGGACGGGATAGCAACTATCTTTGCGCCGGTGCCCGAGCCCGCTCTCAACGACTCCACGCCGATATCGAAGGCCTTGTCCATCGGAATTCGCAGTCTACCACAGGCCCGCAAGGCATCTCCTACCGCAACTCCGCCCCCGATCGCAGAAAATGTAATGCCGAACTTCCACCTCGGCCAAGCATCAAATGCAATCCAAGGTTCCGCCCAGCATCAAATGTCATTCCGAAGCTCCGCCTCGGCCAGGCAAGAAGATGTCATTCCGAACCCGCCGTTGTTTCCAGGCGGGTGAGGAACCCGCTTCTGTCTGGCCTCTCCCGTAATTTGCACTGAAATCACCCATTTCCCGCCACGAAATCCGTTTTATCATTCCCTCACGTTTCGTTGCTTCCCCTCCATGCGTATGCTACGGTTCTTGAAGTACTAAAATTCACGTCTAACTGAGGGGTAAAACCATTTTTCTGTTCGCCGCGTTCTTCGTGACCGATATCGGTAGCATTCTCCAGCAAACCGGATGGGTCGCCCGTGGAGTTCTCGCTCTTCTGCTCATCTTCTCCGTCGTCTCGTGGGCCATGATCTTCCAGAAACTCGGCTTTTTCTCCCGCGCCCAACGCGAAGGTGACCAGTTCCTCCGCATTTTCCGCGCTACTCATGGAGTCGCCAACCCCCAAGCCTTGGCCTCCGCCGGTTCTCCGTTCGCCACCGTCTATGCGTTCGGCTATCGCGAACTGCAAAGCCAGGTCGGCGCCAGCACCGGCTATCCGAATCCCGGCGGCAAACTGAAAAGTCTTCAGGCCGTCACTGTCAATATGCAACTGGCCGCTGCGGAAGAAGTCCGCCGCGCGGAAAAAGGTATGTCCTGGCTCGCCACCACCGGCTCCGTTTCGCCCTTCATCGGACTCTTCGGCACCGTCTGGGGCATCATTGACGCCTTCTCGGGACTCGGCGCCGCCGGTTCCGCCAGCCTGCGCGCCGTGGCCCCCGGTATTTCCGAAGCGCTCTTCACCACCGCCGCGGGATTGGTCACCGCCATCCCCGCCGTTATCTTTTATAATCAGTTCTTGCAGAATATTCGCAACCTTGCGCAGCGCCTCGATACCTTTACTCTCGAGGTCACCGCGCAAATCGAAAAGACTTTTACCTAGAAGTTTTACGCCGCCACAGCGCGGCGCTGACTCAACGGACAGACGAATGGCATCCATCCAAAAAGGCACCCAATCTTCGCTCTCCGAGATCAACATGGTCCCCTTCGTGGACGTTGTGTTGGTCCTGCTCATCATTTTCATGATCACCGCGCCGATCCTTCAATCCGGCATTGAGCTAAACGTCCCTAAAACTCATGCCGTCAAAGAAACTCCCGAACAGCGCGTCGTCGTCTCCGTGGACAAGCTGCAAACCGTCTTCCTCGGCAACTCCCCGGTCAACATCCATGATCTTGGTGACAAAGTGAAAGCTCAGCAGAAAGGTCCGGAAGACGCTGTCTTTCTGCGCTGCGACGAAACGGTTCCCTTCGGAGTATTCGCTTCCGTCGTGGATGCCCTGCGCGTTTCCGGCATTAACAACATCAGCATCGTTACGGAACCCATTACCGATCGACCTCGTAGCAAGTAATGAGCATCCAATAGAGAGGCAATGAACGTAGCCCTCGCCAACTCGGACGAAGCCAACCTTCGAAAGTTCCTCGTCTATTCCGCGTTCCTCCACGGAGCCTTGGCCCTCGCCATCGGCGTGGCTGCCTACGTCCAGTACCGCGGAGACCAGTGGAACAGCGTCGGCGGCAATCAAGGCAACGACGTCAAAGTCAACCTCGTCGCCAGCGCCGGCATTCCCATGCCCAAGCCGGATTCCTTCAACGACAGTCACGCGGTTGATCCCACCAAGGGCCTATATAAGGAAGAGCCCAAAGCTCCCGACGTTGCGGAAATGCCAAAAGATGCCCTCGACATTCCGAAATTCAAAGAGCAAAACGTCGTCAAACCGCCCGTCGCTCCCACCAAGGAATTTAAGGACGAACCCCGCCCCAAGAAAGTCCCACATGCTTCCAAGGTTTTTGAAGACCTCAAGCCCGCTCCCAACAACGCCGTTAATTATGGCAAAGGCGGCAGCCCCAACATGCCCACCGGGTATGGCACCGCTCCCGGCCAGACCACCAGCGGCGTGCAGGTCCAGGGTCAGGGGGGCGGTGATTTCGCCACGCGCTACGGTTGGTACGTAGAAGCCGTTCGCCGCAAAATCGGCAGCAATTGGAATCTCTTTGAAATTGATCCCGGCGTTCGCAACGCGCGCCGCGCGAAATCAGTCATGACCTTTACCATTTATCGCGATGGCTCCGTCAAAAATATGCGCATGGAGCAATCCAGTGGAAACTCTTCCATGGATGTGTCCGCGCAGCGCGCGCTTGCGAACGCAACGCCTATGCCAGCGCTGCCCAATGACTATTCCGGTGCGTATGTGAATGTAAGTTTTGACTTCGATTTGTCCATGACCAAATAATTTGCTTTCCCATCTCGCGTCAAGCGGATGGAATCGGGGGTGCAGGTGGAAAGTTCGCGCAAGCGTTTCAGATATGCTCCAGTGGCAGTAATTCTTCTAGCCATGTCTTGTTTGCCGCTCACGATGCGGGCGCAGGACTGGATCAAGACCGGCACCGGCCTGGGACTCGAAAAACCGCGCGTGGCTGTCGCCGAGTTTGTTCCGCGCGCAGACCAGGGGAAAAATCATTCCGCGTTGTTTAGCCAGGTCGTCCGTGACGATCTGCAATTCAGCGGCATCCTGGAATTGGTAAGCCCCAGTTTTTATCCGCCGCTGGCTCCCTCGCAGCCTTCCGAGCTGCGCAACCTCACGTGGACGGATCCGCCAGCCAACGCCAACATGGTCGCCTTCGGCAACCTCACCGAATCCACGCCCGAAGTCGCCATCGAGGCATGGTTTTTCGACGTCCGCAACCCCGCGGCGCAACCGCTCATCGCCAAGGTTTATCGCGGCGCGCCCACTGACGCGCAGGTACGCAGATTCGCTCACCAGTTCGCGGATGAAATTATCAACAAGCTCAGCGGAGGGCTTCCGAGCATCGCCGGAACGCAAATCGCTTTCGTCAGCTCCCGCACCGGCACGAAAGAACTCTGGCTGATGGACTACGACGGCGCCAATCAACACGCCATCACCTCTCTTCGCTCCATCGCGCTGACCCCACGCTGGTCTCCCGACGCTTCGCGCATCGCCTTCACTTGCTTCAAGCCCATGATTCGCGTCACCAGCGCGCAAATCTGCATGTATTCCATGGACACGGGAAAGCCCGTCTCGTTCCCCCAGTTCAAGGGCACCAACAGTTCCCCGTCGTGGTCTCCCGATGGTTCGCAGATAATTTTTTCATCCTCGATGGCTGGCAATCCGGAGCTCTACGTAGCCGACGCCAGCGGCGGTCGACCCAAGCGCCTGACCAATTCCAATGGCGCGAATACTTCCGCCACCTGGAATCCTAAAACTGGACAAACCGTCGTCTTCGTCAGCGATCGTGGCGGAGTCCCGCAACTTTATTCCATGAATATGGATGGAACCAGCGTCGCCAAGTTTGATCTGCCCGACATGGGCTATGTGATAGATCCGGCGTGGTCACCAAACGGGCAAATCCTGGCATTTAGTTGGCGTCGGCCCAGCGGCAATTACGATATTTACATCATGGAAGCCGCTACTCGCCAGCTGGTCGAAATCACGCGCGACTCCGGCCGCAATGAACGCCCCAGTTGGGCGCCCGATGGTCGCCACATCGTCTTCGAATCC
>JBBRPU010000006.1:0-32810 GCA_038227545.1 Candidatus Acidiferrales bacterium | reverse complement strand
CGTTCGAAAGAAGATTCTGGCGACGCTGGTGTATCCGGTGCTGTTGATCGTGGTGGCGACCATCATTGTGACGTACCTGGTTGCAAGCGTGGTGCCGAAGTTTGCGGTGTTGTACCGGGATTTGGGCGTGGAGTTGCCGGCGTCCACCAAACTGTTGATGGCGTTGACAGTGGATTATCGTTACGTCGTGCTGGGCACGATTGCGGCGATATTCGTTGCAGCTATTGGAGTGTTTGCGTGGTCGCGTACGGAAGAGGGTGGCGCGGCGTTTGACCGATTCAAGTTCAAGCTGCCGGTGATTGGTGACACGCTGCTGAAATTTCAGGTAGCCCAGTTTTCCCGCACGTTGGCGACATTGCTGACCGGCGGCACTACGCTGGTGACCGCGCTGCAAACGGCTTCCGATGCGCTGACCAGCAAATTGCTGCGCATCACGATTTTGCGCGCCACGCAGATGGTGCGCGAAGGCGAATCGCTGCACAGCGCGCTGGCCTCGCGAGGGGTAATGCCGGAAATGGCGCTGGATATGGTGGAAGTCGGCGAATCCAGCGGCGCTTTGGGGCCGATGCTGACAAGCATCGCGGAATTTTATGAGGAAGAAGTAAGCCTGCGGCTGGGCGCGTTGGTGTCCATCATTGAGCCGGTAATCCTAATTTTTATGGGAATTCTAGTGGCATTCATACTCATTTCACTTTATCTGCCTATATTCTCTTTCTCGGTTACGGGCGGAAAGTAAACCATGGCGACTACAGACTACACAACAACAGCAGCGACACTGGGAGTTACGGCGGACGAGCAGCACGAGCGCGAGCACGCCAGCAAGTTGGCGCAACGCTACCGGTGCACGTTCATAGATTTGCGCGAGCAGCGCATTGACCCGGAGCTGTTTCGAACGATCCCCGCGGACCTGATGTTTCGCTATAACTTTGTGCCGTTGGAAGTGCACAACAATTTGCTTTCGATCGCGGTAGCGGATCCCAGCCAGGTATTGCTTAGCGATGAATTGCCGCTGCTGCTGGGCAAGAAACTGGCGATCAAGGTGGCGACGCTGCATCAAATCAGCGACCTGCTGAAGCGCACGGAGCAATCGCAGCGGGTGCTGGAGCAAGCCACCGAAGCGTTCACGCTGCAGGTTTCGAAAGATGACGAAGAAAGCGACGAAACAATTTCGGGCGACCGACTCACCCGAGACACCACAGTAAGTCCAGTAGTGCGATTGGTGGAGACGGTAATTTTTACGGCGCTGGAACGCAGAGCGAGCGATATTCACATCGAAGCGCGCGATGCCGAAGTAGCGGTGAAGTACCGCATTGACGGCGTTTTGCAGCACGCCATGCAGCCGATTGCGAAAGAGTGGCACTCCACCGTAATCTCGCGCATCAAGGTGCTGAGCGACCTGGACATTGCCGAACGGCGCGTGCCCCAGGACGGACGCTTCCGGGTGAAGTACAAGGGGCGCTTCATTGATTTGCGCGTTTCGATTATGCCGGCGAGCCACGGCGAAGATGCCGTGCTGCGCGTGCTGGACAAAGAGACGCTGTCGGAAAAATTCCAGAACCTGAGTCTGGATGTAGTGGGTTTCTCCCAGGATGAAATGCGGCGCTTTCGCAGATATATCCGCGAGCCGTACGGCATGGTGCTGGTGACGGGACCGACCGGTTCGGGAAAAACGACGACGCTGTATGCGGCGATCAACGAAATCAAGTCCGATGAAGACAAGATCATCACCATCGAAGATCCCGTCGAGTATCAATTGCGCGGCATCACGCAGATTCCGGTAAATGAAAAGAAGGGGCTGACGTTTGCGCGCGGGTTGCGTTCGATTCTGCGGCACGATCCGGACAAGATCATGGTCGGCGAAATCCGCGACCAGGAGACGGCGCAGATCGCGATCCAATCGGCGCTGACGGGCCACCTGGTGTTCACCACGGTGCACGCGAACAACGTGACGGACGTGATTGGCCGCTTCATCAACATGGGAGTGGAGCCTTACAATTTCGTGTCGGCGCTGAATTGCATAATGGCACAGCGCCTGGTGCGTATCATTTGCATGAATTGCCGGCGGCCAAAGAGCTACACGAACACGGAATTGAAGGAAGCGGGACTGGATCCGGCGATGTGGAGTGGAGTCACGCTGATGGAAGGCGCGGGATGCCTGGAGTGTTCCGGCACCGGATATCATGGACGAACGGCCATCTGCGAATTGCTGGACCTGACCGACCGCATTCGTGAAATGATTGTGGACCGGCGGCCGACTTCGGAAATCAAGCGTATCGCGCGCGATGAAGGCATGATCACGCTGCGCGAAAGCGGGTTGGCCAAGATTCGCGATGGAATTACCAGCGTGAAAGAAATCAACAAGGTGACATTCGTTGAATAGCGCAACGGCGTTTCGCCAGGGCATTTATAAAAGTGAACTGGTCCGGCGCGTGACGCGGTGGCTGGACGCCACTCCGCACCCGCCGCTGGCGATCGAGATCACGCCGGAGCGAGTGGCGGCTGCGCGCTACGGTAGAACCGGCGCGGTGGATGGATACGCGGTGGAAGCGCTGCCTCCCCGGGCCATCGTGGCGTCGGCAGTAGAGTCAAACATCGGGAATGCGGCCGCGGTGAAGCTGGCGGTGAGCAACGCCTGCGTGCGCTTGCGCGCGAAAGACGAAGATGTGGCGCTGATCCTTCCGGACCCGGTGATACGCGTTTTCGTACAGCACTTCGATGAATTTCCGAGATCGGCGCAGGAAGCGGAACCGATGTTGCGGTGGAAGCTGAAGAAAAGTGTGCCGTTTGAAGTGGATGAGACGCTGATTTCGTACATGCGGCAATCGCCGCGTGAAGAAGGCGTGGACATCGTGACGGCGCTGGCGCGGCTGCGCATCATTCGCGAATACGAAGCGCTGGCGGAAGCAGCTGGGCTGCATCCTGGCGTAGTGTTGAGTTCGTCGTTGGCAGCGATCACGCTGCTGGACGATCACCGGCCGACTTTGCTGGCGCGGGTGTCGGCGAATTCCCTGACTACCGCAATTGTGAGAGAGGGTGTGTTGTGCGGGTATCGCTGCACGGAACTGCCGGCGCAAGGCGACGATCTGACGCCACAAATGTTGCTGGAAGAAATTTATCCGGTGGCGGCGTTTTATCAGGACACCTGGCGTGAAGGGGTGCAGGCGGTTTGTTTGACGGGACTCGGCGCACGGTTGCCGGAATTCATTCCGCCATTTGAGGAAGAGTTTAAGTGTCACGTGGGCTCGCTATTGCATGCGGCGATTTCCGGCGGACGGGTTCGTGATGATGTGCGACCGCTGGCGGACCGGGAACTGGAAGGTCTGGTAGGTTGGACGATGCACCACGGGTAGTTGGTTATCGTGAATTAGGGGAACAGTCCGAGGCGATTAGAAACGATGCGAGTACGGCTTAACTTAGCAACCAAAGCGCAGGAGACGCACCGCCGGTTCATGGTGATAGCCGGCGCGGTGGGCGCGATTGCGGGGATTTTGTTTTTGGTTTTGGGATGGCACGTTTATTCGGTGCGCAGCCAGGACGCGCGGCTGCGCGCGCAGTCAGACGCTACCAGCCGAAAAATCGCCGAGCTGCAGGAACAGCGGAGTGCGC
Organism: Candidatus Acidiferrales bacterium; assembly: GCA_038227545.1. Lineage (GTDB taxonomy): Bacteria > Acidobacteriota > Terriglobia > Acidiferrales > UBA7541 > Acidiferrum. The sequence goes on along the minus strand of JBBRPU010000006.1, from coordinate 29,204 downwards.
TGGAGCACTTCTTTGCGGAACCGGAAAACGCCAAGCTGCACGATCGCGCGGCGTTCCTGAATTCTTTGATAGATGGACGGAGTTTCAACTGGACGCAAATGTTCATGGACCTGGAACACCTTTTGCCAGGCGGGGTACGGGTGGTGAGCATCGAACCGCGGCAGGTGAAGGGGCATGTGGAAGTGAAGTTGACGGTGGGGACTTCCAACGATGAAGCGAAGCTGAAGTTTCTGCGCGCGCTGGAGACTTCGCACCAGTTCAGCGGAGTGGAACTGGACAGCGAGAAGCCTGCGAAATCGCAGGATGCCGGTAATCAGAAAATTGTCGAGCTGACGGCGGTTTATTCGAGGAGCTAATGAAGCGTAACGTCACGGTGCAAAAACGGGCGGTCATCACGGTGCTGGCGCTGCTGGTGCTGGCGGACGTGGCGATGGCGGCGTACAGCTGGCAGCTGACTTCCGCGCCGCAGACGCCGCAACAGCAACTGGCGACGCAGAACAAACAGCTCGAAGTGCTGCGAGCGGACATTAAACGAGGCGAATCCATACGTCAATTGACCCCGGCGATTCAGCGGGATTGCGAGCGTTTCGAGCAATCACTTTTGGCGGGGAGCAGCGGGTATTCTTCGGTTTCCTCAGAACTGGATAGTGTGGCTAAGAAGGCCGGAGCGCAGATCGAGTCGCGGGATTTCAAAGAAAAGGAAATTCCCAATCGCAACATTAAAGAGGTGGTGATAGATATTACCGTGAACGGGGAATATACGAGCGTGGTGCGATTCCTGAACGGCCTGCAACGCTCGCAAAATATCTACGCAGTGGACGGATTGGCGCTGGCGAGCGACGCGCAGAATCAGGGCGCCAACGGGCCCATTAAAGTAAGCGTGCACATGAAAACGTATTTCAGAGTCGCGTAAATGAAACAGAAAAACCAATTGATAATCCTGGCCGCGCTGATCTTGATGATGGCGCTCGTCTGGTATTTGAATCGCAGCAAGCCGGAGGTAGTGGCCGGAAACGCCACGGCTTTCCAGAACTACCAACTGCTGGCGGTGGAAAATCCACAACTGCATCGCGACAAGATGGAAGCCGCGCAACAAACGGAATATCACAGCCTGGGCAGAAACCCGTTCAGCGAAATCGCGCCGCCGCCTCCAGAAGCGCAGGTGAAGAAGGTGGCAACGCATCAGAATTATGGGCCGGTGCAGCCGCCGCCCCCGCCACCGCCAGCGCTTCCAGGCAATATGAAATATTTTGGTTATGGCACGGTGCCGAATGGAAGCTCGCGGCGCGCGTTTCTGGCGGATGGCGACGATGTGTACATCGTGGCAGAAGGCGATACGCTGCTGGGGCGCTTCCGCATCGTAAAAGTGAGCAACGGGAATCTGGAATTCGAAGAAATTGCCACGGGGCGCAGAAATACTGTGCCGCTGACGCAGGACGAACAGGCGCCGCCACCAGCTTAATGAGAAATTCGCTTATTGTGTCGAACGGTAGCTTAGCGCGGCGAGTGGCGTTTGCCAGCCGAAGCCGGGAACGCGGCTACGCTTTGCTGATGCTGATGTTTTTTGTCGCGCTGCTGCTGATCGGCAGCATGGCCGCGGCTCCGCGGATTCTTCAGCAGGGCAAGCGCGAAAAAGAGAAAGAGATGATCTGGCGCGGGCAGCAGTATGTCCGCGGAGTGAAATTGTATTACCGCAAGATGGGGCGCTTTCCAACTTCGATTGACGATCTTACGAAGCCCAAAGTTGGGGCGCTGCGGTTCATGCGGCAGGCTTACAAAGATCCTATGAATGGCGGCGACGGGGCGTGGCGATTGATTTACGTTGGACCCGCGGGGCAATTGATCGGGAGCCTGAAGCCGCCGCAGACGTTGCAAATTCCCGGGGCGGGAGTGGGGCTGGGGACTTCGGCTGCAGCATTTGCCAATGCCAGCACGGGACAGCGCTCGACGGGGACCGGGACCGGGTCGGCATTCGGATCTTTTGGCAATACGGTTGGCGGCGCACAAACTGGGGCTGGAAATACTGCCGCCGGCACTGCGCCCGCGAATGGCGAGGCCAATCCTCAAGCTGGCAACCCGGCGGGAGCCGCTGCGGAGGGCTCGCAACCAACCACAGATGCGAACGGAACAGCCAGCGGTGATGCGACGTCAACACCACAGGCGACTACTCCCACGGAAGCGCCGACCATCATCGGCGGAAATATTATTGGCGTGGGCAGCAAGATCAGCGGGCGATCGATAATCGTTTACGATAAGGCGAAAAATTATCACTTGTTCGAATTCATCTGGGGTCCATCGAAGGATGCGACTATTGCGGGACAGCCGCCGCAGACGGGCACGGGGCTGGGACAAAACATCGGAACAAATCCGAGTTCGTTTGGGCAGCAACCTGGACAACAGCCTGGGCAGCAGCCCGGCCAACAACCGGGAGCAATGAACCCCAATTCCGGCCAGCCTGGTGGTCAGCCGAATACACCGAATACGCCGAGCAATGCTCCGCCGGCTGCGCCTCCTCTGGATTCGAATCCGGCTCCTGCGCCCGAGCCGGAACCTGACCCACAGTAATAGAGACGTGAGTTTTCCCTGAACGCAAGCCGTGTGAAGTGGTTTCGTGTTTGCGGAAACAGCAGGTTCCTCACTCGCCTAGAAAAAGCGGCGGCTTCGGAATGACATGCCCTCTGCTAATCGTCCTCTACATTCCACATAATCAGGTTTGAATTGGCGAGCGCTAGCTTGGGGCGTTTTGCTTTGGCGCGAGCGGTGGAATCAGTGGCGCTTTGGGTGGCGCAGCCTGGGGAATTTTGCGCTGTTCGTAGCTGCGCTTGACGCGGCGAACGTACGATTGGGTCTCGGGAAATGGGGGGACGCGGCCATACTTTTGCACGCGTTGTGGTCCGGCGTTGTACGCGGCGAGAGCCAGGATCAAATCATTATCATAGCGGTGCAGCAGCTCGCCGAGATAGCGGGTGCCGGCATCAATATTTTCGCGAGGATCAAAAATATTGCGCACGCCCAATCGTGAAGCGGTGTCGGGAATGAGCTGCATGAGGCCGCGGGCGTTTCTGCGCGACACGGCTTTGGGATTGTAGTTGGACTCGATGGCGATGACGCTGGAGATGAGGTCGGCGTCCACGTTGAAGCGTTTGGATGCGGATTGAATGAATTCACTAAAGTGCGCGTTGGCGCCCAGGGCAGCGGGTTTCACGGGCACGATAATCGGAGTGAAAATGTCTTCGGGCTCGATGCCTGCGACTTCGCTGACGGGAACTTCCACGAAACCGCCGTTCATCTGCAGACGGTATTTGTCTCCGACGATCTGATAGCCGGTGACGATGAGGCGCTGGCCGCTGCGCAGCACTACGTATTCGGCGCGCAATGCGGGTGCGAGGAATGATAAGAGCGTTAGCGCAGGAAAAATAAGGCGACGGATTACGCGCATGATGCGGTGGCCTCGGTGAGCGCGAAAAGCTCGATGGCGGCGGCCACGCCGTCGTCATCGTTGCTGCGAGTCTGGTGCCAGCCGAAGCGTTTCAGGTCGTCGACGGCGTTGGCCATCACCACGGGGATGCCGGCGAAAGTCAACATTTCCAGATCGTTGTGATTGTCGCCGATGGCGAGAATTTCTTCGCGAGAGATGCCGCGCTGGGCGGCCCACTCGGCGAGAGAAGCTCCTTTGGAGCAGTTCGGCTTGATGACATCAATCATGGCGAAATCTTTTTTGGCGTAAATGGTGACGGCGAGAGTGAATTCATTAGCGAAGGGCGCCGCGCGCAAAGTGGATTCGATGGCGCGCACGGGAGCGACGTTGCCGGAAAACATGACCTGGATGGGGTCTTCGGTGAGGCAGGTTTCGAGGGGGGTGGCGAAAGCGATGAATTCCTTGTTGCGCGAATAATAGCCGGCGCGCAGGGAATCGTCGGCGTTAAAGCGCTCGATCATCACTTGCTCGGTGTTGGGGCGATCAAAGACTACTGCGGCGGCTTCGCGCCAAGGCTGCGTAAGCTGCAAAACATTTTCAGCGACGGCGCGTGGCAGGACGCGGCGGAGGTGAGTTTGTCCGTCATGCGACCGGATGAGCGCGCCATTGTTGACGATCATGGTGAGGGGTGCGGAGATTTTTTGGGCCACCGGAAGCGCGAAATCGTAGCGGCGTCCGGTGACCAGGGCGACTTCGATGCCGCGACGAGCTGCTTCGGCAATGGCCGCCTGATTTGCCGCGGAAACCTGCCAGCGGCTGTTGAGAAGAGTGCCGTCAATATCCAAGGCGATGAGGCGCACCGGCATGAGGCAATTATATCGCGTATCCGGCGCGGTTTTGTGGTGGGGCCTGCGAGGTGGCCAAAGCGGCAGCCGTTTTGCCGTGTGCTAGAATTTGCGACGCAACTCGGACGTGCGGCAGATATTGAACACTTTCCGCGCAAGGATGGACGCTAATTCCATGAAGGCTTCTGACTGGGAATTCAAGCAGCGGGCGATTATTTTTGGTTTGATCTTTGGGTTGCCGGGAATTTTGTACACGGTAGATCATCAGAATTCGACGGCTGCGGTGGCAAATTGGCTCGCGGCGCTGCAGCACCGGGACGCCGATGCCGTGGCGAAGGCGTTGTTTGCCGTGGCGGCGGGGTTCGTGGCGCTGGGTGCTCTGGTGCGCACCTGGGCGTCGGCGTATCTGCATTCGTCGGTGGTGTACGCCGCCGAAGTGAAAACGGCGTCGCTGGTGGCGGACGGTCCGTACCGTCAGGTGAGGAATCCTCTGTATTTCGGAAACGTGCTGATGGTTATCGGGATCGGTTCGATGATGAGCCGATTCGGAATTGTGTTGGCCTTCGTGGCCATGCTGGTGTTCTGCTACCGGCTGATTTTTCGGGAAGAGGCGGACCTGCGCGTAAGTCAGGGTGATTCGTTTGCAGCATATGTGCGCGCGGTGCCGCGCTTGTTTCCGTCCCCGTGGCCGCGGATCGCACCCGCAGGCAGCGCGGCGAGATGGGCGGACGGTCTTCGCGCGGAATCATGGTGCTGGGGATTTGCGGTGGCGCTGGCAGCTTTTGCGGTGACGCTAAAGATGCCGGTGTTTCTGGCTATTCTAGGCTCTAGCATCGCTTTGTTCTGGGTTTCTTCGTCCGCAGCTCGGAAAAAATCTGACGCGCGGCTGTGAAGATGTAAGCCGGACTTTTTCAATGTCTACAACCAGGATTTATTACGACGACGCGTTTGTGCGGGAATTTTCTGCGCAGGTGGTGAGTTGCGAGCGGGCCAGCTTGCCAGATGGAAACTTACCGCTGCAGCAACGTTGGCGGGTGAAACTGGATCGAACGGCGTTTTATCCGACTTCCGGCGGGCAGCCGAATGATATGGGGCGGCTCGGAGACGCGATAGTTGTGGATGTACTTGATGAAGACGACAACGTAATTCATGTGGTGGACCACGCGGTGGAAGTTGGCGCAGTGAAGGGAAGTATTGATTGGGCGCGGCGCTTTGATCACATGCAGCAGCACAGCGGGCAACATTTGCTGTCCGCGGTGTTCCATCAGAGATTTGCGCTACCGACAGTGTCTTTTCACCTGGGTGGGGACATTTGCACGATTGATCTACGGGGGAGTGAGCCCAGTGCCGAAATTCTGGAGAGCGCGGCGCGGCAGGCCAACGAAATAATCTATGACGATCGCGCGGTGAACGTGAAGTACGGGACGGCGGAGGAGTTGGCCGCCGCGGGTGTGCGCAAAATAGTGGAGCGCGCCGGGGTGTTGCGGGCCATCGAGATTGAAGCGCTGGAATTGCAGCCTTGCGGCGGAACGCACGTGCGGCGTACCGGGCAGATCGGGATGATTCAGATCCGCGGCGTCTCGAGAATCAGGCAGGACTGGCGAGTGGTGTTTGTTTGCGGGCAGCGGGCAGAGAAATTGGCGGGCGAGGATTTGGCGACTTTGAAAGCGGTGGCCCAGCGGCTGAATTGTTCTCTAGTGGAGTCCGTTGTTGCGGCGGAGCGGGTGGTGGAGGAGCGCGACGCGCATTACAAGAGCGCTCGCGCGAGTATGGAAAAGTTGGCGGAGATAGACGCGCGGGCGGCGGTGCAGAGCTGCGAGGCTGGCGTGGATGGAGTGCGTGTGGTGGCGGGCGTATTCAGCGGCGTTTCGCCGGAAGATGTGCAGGCGTTTGCGCGTGAAGTGGCTACCGTGGACAAAGCGATCGCGTTGGTGGCGCGTAGAGAATGCGGACATGTGTTTTTCTCGCAGCATGCTTCGGCGGCGAAGGAGATGAATGTATTGCTGGCGGAAGGATTGAAACGGGTCGGAGGCAAGGGCGGCGGATCCCGCGACGCGGCGCGAGGGCGGCTGGCGGAGACTTCGCGGGCGCAGGAGTTGCTGGATTTCGCGACGGGACGTTTGCGTTCGATCGTCTAGCTGAAGATAGAGCGAACTGTGTGACGGTGGCTGGCGCGACCGATCGAAGAGAGGTTCCTCGGCTGCGCAGGCCGACTGCTTCGCGGAGCGAAGCAGAAAAGAAAGAGCGTCGGCCGGCTCCGCTCGGAATGACAGATCTGGGCGGGCGGTGCGTGGGTGAGTGAGTGATCGAGGTGGTTGAGGCCAGTGTCTCGTCCATCCCGGAATGGTTTTCGATTACTCACCGAATAGCTGCTGAAGTTGCTGCAGATCGGAGGGAGAGACATCAGAGATGGCGCAGAACTCCATGCCGTTGTTGCGCCAGGCGGTCCAATGGTAACCCTGCTGCGAACCGGAACGCGGGATTTGCGTGTTTTCTTGCGTTGGCTGGATAAAGACACTGATTAGATGTTTTCTGCGGGCGTAGATGAGCGCGGCGATGGTGCGCCCATGGACTACGTCGAGGCGTCCACCCTGTAGCGGGAAGCCGTCGTTCGCGAAATCCTGAACGGGCGGCGAAAAATCGAGCTTGCCATCAAACCAAGGCTTCACGGTGTGCTGATCTGTCGAAAGCACATCGGTGAGATGGCCGGGCTGCAGCGAACGCAAGTGGGCGTCCACGATTTCTGCGGCGACGACGGACTGATAATTTTCCGCGCGCAAAGCGAGTATGGTGCGCCAGCCGGCATAGGTGAGCAATAGAAGCGCTGCTGCGGCTGCCAGCCAGGACCACTGCATGCGGCGGCGGGGCATCGCCAGCGGCTGAGAAGCCCGCGCGGCGCCGGACGCACGGATATCGGCGAGAACTTTTTGGCGCAGGGCGGCCGGGGCGGGTTCGTTCAAATGGGCGCGCTGTACTGCCGAGCCGAGAGTTTCCTGAGCTTCCAGTGCACTTACGCATTCGGCGCAATTTTCGAGGTGGCGCTCGAATTCCGCGGCGCGGACGGCGTCAAGCTCGCCGTCGAAGTACGCGTGCACGACGGTGCGCGATTGTTCACAACCCATGGGCGGCCTCTTCGCGGGCGGGGGTGGTGAGCGCGAGTTGCAGTTGGCGGCGCGCGCGAGAGAGCGCAGACATCACCGTGCCAATGGGAATGGAGGTAATCGCGGAGATTTCTTTGTAAGAGCAGCCTTCCAGCTCGCGAAGGACGATTATTTCGCGCTGGCGAGGCGGTAGAGACTCGAGCGCGCGCGTGAGTTGGTCGCGATTGCTCGCCGCGATGGCGAGCGATTCCGGCGAAACGCTCGACACCGTGTGCAGCTCTTCGTTGAATTCGGTCATTTGTTGCACGGGGCGATTTTTCTCCTGCCAGGTGTAGCAGGTGTTGCGCACAATCTGCAGCAACCAGGCGCGCGCGTCTCCTCCATGAAAGCTGAGGAAGAAGCGATAGGAGCGCAGGACGGCGTCCTGCGCGACGTCCTCGGCGTCGGCGCGACTGCGCAAAAGCCAGCGCGCCAGATTGAAAGCGGCATCCAGATGCGGGAGGACGAGCTGCTCGAAACGCACCTGGTCCTGCGGGTCGAGCACGTCCGAACCTTTCCCCTGGAGAGGCCTATTCACTGTAGGTAACCGCCACGAGTGGCAGTTTATTCCATTGTTCACAAAGTTTTCTGGAAATAAATATCGTGCCGGAAGGGAATAAGCGGGCGGGGTGTGCGGTCTAGAGAGATGAACCACGTTGCAAGCGGCGCGGGATTCTAACCTCTCCGGCTCGCGCCGTTTGATACGACGTGGATTCATGACGGACAGCATCGGACGAGAGCTAAAGGAGGATTCATGTTGGACAAGAAAAGGGACGAGATTTTGCATGATTACAACCACGATGGTGTGGACCGGCGCGGTTTCCTGAAGTGCATGGCGTGGGCCGGAACCGGGGTATTGTGCGTGATGCAGGGCGGCGTGCTGAAATCGTACGCGATGAGCAGGATCGCAGAAATGAATCCCGTGGACCTAGCTGGGGAGTTGAGCTTCGCGCAAATCAGTGACAGCCACATGGGGTTCAACAAGGCGGCGAACACGGATGTGGCGGGAACATTGAAGGTGGCCATCGAAAAAATCAATGCGCTGCCGGCGGCACCGGAATTCCTGCTGCACACCGGGGACATCAGTCATTTGTCGAAGCCGGAAGAATTTGACGCGGTGGCGCAGATCCTGCAGGGCGCAAAAGCTAAGGATGTGTTCTATGTGCCGGGCGAACACGATGTATTGAATGACGACGGCAAACAATATCTGGAGCGTTACGGGAAGGGCAGCAAGGGTGGAGGCTGGTACAGCTTCGATAAAAAAGGCGTGCACTTCGTGGGCCTGGTGAACGTGATGAACTTGAAGGCCGGCGGGCTGGGAAATTTGGGAAGCGAGCAGTTGGAGTGGCTGGAACGTGATGTGAAGGCGTTGAAGTCGAGCACGCCGATAGTGGTTTTCGCTCACATTCCACTGTGGTCGGTGTATCCGGAATGGGGTTGGCGAACAGAAGACAGCGTGCAGGCTCTCGGGTATTTGAAGAAGTTCGGTTCGGTAACGGTGTTGAACGGGCACATTCATCAGACGATGCAGAAGGTAGAAGGGAATGTGACGTTTCATACGGCATGTTCGACAGCGTTTCCGCAGCCCGCACCGGGCACAGCGGCTTCGCCGGGGCCAATGAAAGTGCCGGCGGAGCAGTTGCGAAGTGTGCTGGGAATCACAGACGTGAAGTTTGTGCGCGGCCAACATGCGCTGGCGGTGGTGGATTCTTCGCTGGCTTGAAGTTCGATTGACGCGAAGCAGCAGCCTTTAAAATATAAATCTAAAGCGAAGGAGGAAGGGCATGAGGAGACGTGTGTCTGTCGCAGTTGCTGTGGCGGTGATGGGGATTGGAGGTTGGAGCGCAAGCGGACGAAACGTTGAGGCCGGAGCGCAGGCGCAGCCTGGCGCTGCGGCTCCGGCGACGATGGAAGTAAGGATTGATAACTTCAGTTTTGGGCCGATGACGATCACCGTGGCGGTGGGCACCACGGTGACGTGGACCAACCGCGATGACATTCCGCACACGGTGGTGAGCACGGACGGAGTATTCAAGTCCAAAGTGATGGACACCGACGAGAAGTTTTCTTTCACGTTTACCAAGGCCGGCACGTTCGCGTACTTCTGCTCGATTCATCCCAAGATGACCGGCACCGTTGTGGTGCAGTGAACGGCGATGACGGCGCATCCATTTGACCTGAAGACGTTGATGCTGGCCAAACATGCACAGCATGTGGTGCTGATCCATTTTCCAATTGCGCTATTCATTGCCGGCGTGGCGCTGGATTTTGCAGCGCACTGGACGAAACGAAGCGCACTGGCCACGGCCGCCTACATAAATCTGCTGCTGGCGGCCATCGCAACGGTGCCAGCGGTGGCTACTGGCCTGGTGGCGTGGCAGTGGGCGTTGGAAGGGCAGCGGCTGAAAGGGATCCTGCTGCTGCACCTGATATTTGGCTTGGCCTCGACCGGATTGATCTGGGTGGTGGGGAGCATCCACTGGCGCGGGCAACGCCGCACGGCTGGGGGCTTGTCAGGGTACCGATTGGTGATTGAAACGATTGCAGTATTGCTGGTGGGATTGACCGGTCATTTAGGTGGATTTCTGAGTGGCGTAAATGGAGGTCAGTGAGTATTCCACGTTTTGCGCGAGTGACGATATGATGTGGGCTCTCCACGGAGAGCCCATCATGCTTTGGGAAGCGGCAAAGAGTTTATTTTTGATTTTGAGTGCGCTGTTTCCCATTGTGGACCCGCTGGGCGGCAGTCCGATTTTTCTTTCCATGACGCGGCAATATTCGCCGAGTACGCGGCGAGCGTTGTCGTGGCGCATTGCCATCAATAGTTTTTTCCTGCTGGTGGGTTCGTATTTTATCGGTACGCACATACTGTCGTTTTTTGGAATTTCGCTGCCGGTGGTGCAGGTGGGCGGCGGATTGATCGTGATTTCGACGGGCTGGACGCTGCTGAAACAGGGCGGCAACTTTGACGACAAGGAAGTGGTTACGAATGTGCCGCCGAAGGATCCGTACCGTGACGCGTTCTATCCGCTGACGCTGCCGCTGACGGTGGGGCCGGGTTCGATTTCGGTGGCGATCACGCTGGGCGCAAATTCTCCTCATCATGAAGGGATGAATCTGCTGAGCATTCTGGCCGCGATCATTGGGGCGGTACTGCTGGCCATTAGCATATTTCTTTGCTATGGATTTGCTGACCGGTTGGGGCGAGTGATTGGCACGACGGGGATGACGGTAATCATGCAGCTGACTTCGTTTCTGCTGGTGTGCATCGGCGTGCAGATTTTGTGGAATGGAGCTAGCGCACTTTTGACGGCGCTGCCTTTGAATTTGCGTTGAGTGGTTTTTTGCCGGCTCGCCGTATTTTTGGGAAATGGCGATGAGCATATAGGGATGAGCTTATTGCACCTCCGCTGCGGCTATGGTACGGTCCCGCAGGAATAGCAGAGCGCGAACGCTACGACAGTCCGTTCCCGCTTCGCCAAAGGCCAATACCTTGCCCGCAGAAACATTGCGCATTAACGCGCAATCCCCGGAACAAAGCATGCTGCGCTATGCAGCAGAGTTTCTCGCACGCGGGCGGGTAGTAGCCGTCCCGACCGATACAGTGTATGGCCTGGCGGCCGATCCGTTTAATCTATCCGCCATTGATGCCATCTATCGGGCGAAGGGCCGCCCCGAATCGCGCGCTCTGCCGATCCTGGTAAATTCCGTCGAACAGGCCATGCTGCTATCCCGGGAGGTGCCGGCAAACTTTCTGCGTCTGGCCCAGGAATTCTGGCCCGGCGAACTGACCATTGTCGTGGATGCGGCGCACCGTTTGCCGCTGAAAGTTACCGGCAACACGGGACGCATTGCTTTGCGCTGGCCGCGCAGCGCGGTGATTGGAGGGTTGATCGAGGAGTTCGGCGCGCCGATTACGGGAACGAGCGCCAACATTTCCGGGCACCCGTCCTGTACGACTGGCGCTCAAGTGCTGGAGCAACTGGGGGCGCGCCTGCCGCTGATACTGGATGGCGGCGAATTGGGCTCAAATCTAGCTTCGACTATTGTTGTGCTTCGCGATGATACGTGGAAAGTTGTGCGCGAGGGTTTGATTCCTACGGCGGACATTGAGAAATTTCTCAGATAGGGTACTGCCTGACTCAATCGAAAAGCGGGTTTGCGACGTGTTGGAGCGGAGATTCCTCCACTACGCAGGCCGACCGCTCGCTTCGCGAACGATTAGAAAAAGCGTCGGCCTGCTCCGGTCGGAATGACAGGTCTGGGCTATTGGCGTGGTCTTTGGTCAGGATCAGCGGCGGAATGTAACTGCGGAAGGCGAGTGGCCGATGGCCGGCGGGTCTTGCACTTTGCGTTATAACGCGATATATAACGTTCTCTCCGCTCGAACTTTATATTTAAAATAAGTATGCTTTTGAGCAAATTGACCGCACCCCGGGACCCTTGTGGACAAAATTGTCATTAACCCAGATGAACTGGTCGATGCGCAGGTTGAACCGCAGCAGACCCCGCGCGTCGAAGCAAAATTAGCTCCCGCCATTCCGTGGTGGACGCGCGCAGCTCTCGCTCCTTTGGTTTCTGTGCTGCCGCTGTTGTGCCTGATCACCATTATTCTGCGCATCGCATTTCGCAGCCAGCCGCCACGAACGCGTCATGCTTGGACCGCGTTTTTGTCTACGCTCCTGGTTGTCAGCGGAATTCTGACTTCGATGGCGACGGTAATTGTTTTTTCGCTCGGACCTGTTCCCGCAATCGTCAGTAGCGGCCTCGCGGATCTGGACGAACGGACTGAGTACCCCAAATTGCCTTCCGCAACTTCTTTATCCGGCGCGGATGTGTCGCACAATCTGAAAAGCCTGGTGGCGGTAATCTCCCCTGCCGCGCAGTCTCTCTTCGGGAAACGCGAAATGTTGTCCATGTCGTTCGGGGCGGGGATGCTGTTGCAATCGAACGCCGCCGGCTATTTGTTTGCGACGGCCCGGCATGTGGTGGGCAATTCACCGGGCATCGCTGCAAAAACGCCTCACGCGATGCTTTCGCTGGAGTCTGGGGTGTGGTCGTCGGCGGAGGTCATCGCGATTCATAAAGATCTGGATTTGGCGCTGGTGTGGGTCTCCCGGCATTCCGGGGAGGCGGCGTTCCTGCAACCGATCGCAGCTGCAAAACAGGGTGAAGAAATTTTCGTGATCGGACATCCTGAAGGATTGAAATTCACGCTGAGCACCGGAATTGTTTCGCGCATGGAAAATAGCGTGCTGCAGGTTTCGGCGCCGATCAGCCCTGGAAATAGCGGCGGCCCGGTATACGATCACAACGGAAATCTTGTGGGCATCGTGAGTTACACGCTGGACAAGACGGTGCGGCCTAACGCCGAGAATCTGAATTTTGCCATTACCGCGGACGCAGTGCTGCGCGAGGCGGGCTGGGAATTTTCGAAGGACGGGCGCCAGCATGTGGCGGATTTCTGGCGGGTTTCGAAAGCTGCGCAGGGCAATCCGGCTGTAGGGGCGGCAGGGCCTGCGGCGGCGGGACCGGGAGCGAACGCACCGCGCGGCGTCGAGCAATAAGCTTTCGGTTGGCGGGGGCCAGCGCGAGCGAGTGGTTGGGAATTTAAACTTTTGAGGGTCCATGGCTAACATCAATGTTACGGTTTACGATTCCACCGAAAACAAGCGCGTGCCGGTGGAGCTTCCCAATGACGCACCGTGTAACAAGATTATTGCGGTGCTGATTCAAAAGTTGCGCCTGCCGACCAATGGACCGGACGGAGCTCCGCTCAGTTATAAATTTCATCACAAAAATTCAGGCCGGCAGATTCTGGATTCGCAAACGCTTGCGGACGCGGGAGTGGCGGACGGCGATATCCTGCGACTACAACCGGAAATCACGGCCGGTTGAATGCCCACTTCGCCCCCAGGCACAACATCCGCGGCACTCCCCGGCGTAACGATTGGTTCGCAGGATATGCGCGAAGATCGCTACAGCCGGCTGCGGCTGATTCCCTGGTGGGACCAGAACAGAATTGCTAGCGCTAAAGTGCTCGTGGTGGGCGCGGGCGCGCTGGGAAATGAAATTCTCAAAAATCTTGCGCTCCTCGGGTTCCGCAACGTGGTGATTGTGGATCTCGACCGCATCGAAGAATCCAATCTTTCGCGCGCGGTGTTATTTCGCTCCTCGGACGTGGGGAAGCACAAAGCCGTCGCCGCTGCAGAGGGATTCGAGGAACTGGCCGATGGCGCACACGCTCGGGCGATTGTCGGAAACATCGTGCACGGCTGTGGGCTGGGGCTTTTTTTTTGGGCGGATCTAATTCTTGCGGGACTCGACAACCGCGAGGCGCGCCTATGGATCAATCGTGGCGCATGGAAAATGAATCGGCCGTGGATTGACGGGGCCATCGAGGGCATCAATGGCGTGGCGCGGGTTTTTCTGCCTGGCGTGCCGCCTTGCTACGAATGCACGCTCGGCGAGATCGATTGGCAGCTTCTGGAGCAGCGCATGTCGTGCAATCTTTTGCTGCGCGAAGCAAACACGGAAGGAAAGGTTCCGACTACGCCAACGATTTCTTCCATCATTGCGGGGATTCAGGTGCAGGAAGCGGTGAAATTGTTGCACGCGATGCCGACATTGTCCGGGCAGGGATTCGTGTTTGAAGGCTTGAATCACACTTCGTATCGCGTGAATTACACCGCCAACGAAGAGTGCATGAGTCATCACACCCTCGAGCGCGTCATTTCCTTGCCGGAGCGCTCGAACGAAGTGCTGCTCGCCGATCTCTGGAAGCGGGCCTGCCATGATCTGGGGACACGCGGCGTGACGATAGAGTTCAGCCGCGACGTGATTCACAAATTTGTGTGCTCCTCGTGCGGCGATGAGGAAGAACAATTTGTGCCGGTCGGCAGCGTGTCTTTTGCGGAGGGCCGCTGTCCGAAAGATGGCCAGATGCGAACGGTGCGGACAATGCATTCGTTCGCTGGAAGAGAAGCGTACGGCCAGCGTTCTTTGGACCAACTCGGGGTGCCGTTGTTCGATGTGTTCACGGCGCGAACAGAAAATGCTGAAATTGGCTACCTTATCGCGGGCGATCAGCAAGAAATCCTAGGACCGGCAGCGGACGTATCCAAATGAGTTCGCGTAAATTCAAATCTGGTTCCGCGCAGTCGCACGTGCTGATTAACGGGGAAGTGTTGCGCCAGATTCGGCAGCACGCGCGGTCGTCGAGCAAGACGGAAGTTTGCGGCGTGCTGATCGGTGATGACGGGGCGAATGTCGAGCGCATCAAAATATCCGCGTGCATCGCGGGCCTTAACGCCGCGCAGGCGGGCACGCACGTCACTTTTACGCAGGATACCTGGGAACATATCTACAAAATCAAGGACAGTAAATTTCCCGACGCGCGAATTGTGGGCTGGTATCACTCGCATCCCGGCTTTGGCGTATTCCTTTCGGACCACGACACTTTCATTCACAAGAATTTCTTCTCTTCACCGCAGCAAGTTGCGTGGGTCTACGATCCGCACAGCGATGAAGAAGGATGCTTCGGCTGGATTGGCGAACGGCTGGAGCGGTTGTCCGAAATTTCCGTGGAGGACGGAAAAGGCGGAGAAGGCGCGGGCGAGACCGGCAAGCCTGAGCCGATCATCATGGGCGAGGGCGAGGAAGACGAGGAGCCTGAAACGCAGAGTGATGAAACCGCGCGCGAGTCGCCGGTGTGGCTACGACGCGTGGCTTCTGTACTTACTCATCTGACTCTGCTGGTTGTTGGATTTCTGATCGGGTGGTATCTGCCGCCGCGGGTGTTTTTTGTGCCGGTGGACGCTCGCACTGGCCAACAGGTGGGAGAACCGATTGACCAGCGCACGGTAGAGCGACACATGCGCGAGCGTGAACGCGCTCAACAACAAAATCCTCCCGGCGGAAACGTTGCGGCGCCGGCGACGGCTGGTGGCGGCGATAGCGGAAAACCTGCGGAAAAGTCGGCAGGGGATAAATCGCCTTCGGACAAATCCAACGCCGCCCTTCCTGAGAAAAATAAGGACCCGCATGCCCCCTGAGAATCCCAACGAGCCCATCAAGATCACGCTGGACGATCTGGCCAGTGTCGAGACTCCGGTTCTCGCTCCGCCATCGGCGGAACCGAAGGCCGGACAAACGCGCGTGTACGGGAATGTAGGAGATTCGGCGGACCCGCAAGTTCAAACTCCCGAGGAGCGCGGCAGCATTCTGTTGCAGGCCTGGTTTTATCTAGGGCTTGCCGGGCTGCTTGGCGCGTTCCTGGGCTGGGCTATCTGCGAGCACGCTTTTCTGGATGGGGAAGCTGGCCGGCGCTGGGGCAACTTCGCCATCATTCCCATGGTCATCACATTGGAGTGTGTGTGGTTCGCCATCGCGGAAAGTATTGTGGAACGTTCCGCGAGGAAAGCGGTGATACGCGGGCTGCTGGCGCTTCCGCTGGGAATCGTGCTGGCTTTTGCTTTTGACATCGGCGCGGAGTTAATTTTTCGCATTGGAATTGGAATCGTGGCCGCCGCCGGGGCACATACGTTTCACAATCCCGCGTTCTGGGTGGTGCGCGGCGTGGCGTGGCTGGTATTCGGCGCAGCGGGCGGCGTGGTGTATGGAATTGTGGGGCAATCGTCGAAACAGACGCTTTACGGCGCGCTCGGTGGATCGCTGGGGGCGCTCGTGGGCGGACTCCTTTTCGATCCCATCGCCATGCTTACGAAGGGCGGGGCAACCAGCCGCGCCGTGGGCTTTTCGCTGCTCGGGATGGCTACGGGGATTGCGATCGGACTGGTGGAAAGTGCGATGAAGGATCGCTGGTTGTACGTCACGGCCGGGCCGCTGGCGGGCAAGCAGTTCATTCTCTACAAGCCACGCACCATTATTGGCAGCGACCAGCACAGCGACATTTACCTTTTCAAGGATTCCAATATTCAGCCGCAACACGCGGTGATTGAGATTGCCGGCGCGCGCGTGCAGATTCGCGCGATGGGGAGTGTGTTCGTCTCCGGACAGCCCACCAAATTGCAGGTGCTGCAAAGTGGCAGCCCGCTGCAGATTGGGCGGTATACGTTTCGCTACCAGGAGCGCCAGCGTAAGTGAATCCGGTCTGCCCATATTGCCGCACGGAATTTGAGGAGGCGCCGCTGGAGTGTCCGGGCTGCGGAACTCCGCACCATTCCGAATGCTTTGCGGAGAACGGTGGGTGCACGGTGTTCGGCTGTTCGGCGGCACCGGCTGCGGAAGCAAAGATCAGTGTGGCGGAAACCGAACTGGCTGGTCCGCCGCGTGCTGCCGTTCCCTCGCCGCTTCCTGCGCGCTCCACTGCCTGGCTCGGTAGCGGATCGGTACTTGGCTCAATCTCGAGAGTGGAGCCGGCGGAGTCGCCGGCACCGGGACAGGAATCTTCTGCGGCATTGCCTACTCCACCGCCACCGTTGCTGGAGTCCGCCAGCGGGGCGGCGCCTCCACCTATGCCATCGCCGCGTGGAGTGTATGCGCCGCTGCTTCCCGCGCATTTATTTCCGCCGATCCCGCGGAAGAAACGCGTGCAATTCGTTTTGCTAGCGATTTTCCTGGGGATGTTCGGGGCGCATAATTTTTATGCCGGCTACACCAAAAAAGGCTTTATACAGATATGCTTCACGGTTCTAACGTGTTTTTATGCTGCGGTAGTCAGCTGGGTGTGGGCTATTGTGGAAGCCTGTACGGTGAATACCGACGCGGACGGCGAACAGTTCACTTGAGGGGAGCGCACCGATGAATTATTTCGTGAAGCGTGACATTCAGGAATACGGTCCGTATACGTTGGCTGAATTGCAGCGCTATACCTCCACCGGCAATGTTTTGCTTACCGATTTGTGCCGCAGTGAAGGTATGACCGAGTGGGTGCCGGTCTCTCAAGTGATTGGCAATATTCCAGTGGCCGCTCCTTTGTCTGTCACCGCAGCATCAGCCACCGGGTTCACGGTGTCTCCTTATCCACCGCCGCCATCGCTGCATTGGGGAGTGGTGCTGCTGCTAGCGGTGGTCACGTGCGGAATTTTTGCGTGGGTCTGGGTGTTTGTGCAGGCGGCGTGGATGAAGAAAGTGGCTCCCGCGAGCAAGGCATTGATGTACTACGGAATTGCCGTCGGGCTGATATTGCTGGCATCGGGACTGAACATCTACCAGGTGTCGCAAGGCGTAGCTCGCAGTGCCGGCGGGTCTCTCTTCAATATAGTTGGGTGGATTCTGTGGCTGGTGGCGTCATTCAACATGAAGAATTCGATTGAAGAACATTTTTCCACGGCTGATCCGGTGCCCAGCGCTATGAACCTGAGTGGGGTGATGACGTTTTTCTTCAATGTTTATTATTTTCAGTATCACTTCACCAAGATCAACGAAGAGAGAAAGCGGCAGGGACTTTACGTATGATTGCCGCGAGCGAGCGATTAAAGGCACACGCTGCCGCGGTAGGGCTGGTGGGGGCCATGGCGGTGCTATATCGCTTTCCGCCGGAGGCTTATCATTTTTACCCGGAGTGTCCGGTGTTCCGCTATCTGCATGTGTATTGTCCCGGATGTGGCGCGACGCGGGCGCTGGCGGTGCTGTTGCACGGGAGGTTGATAGAGGCGCTGCACTACAACGCGTTCGTGGTGTTGCTGCTGCCGCCAGTCCTGTACGTGCTTCTGAAAACGTATGCGCGGGTACTGCGGGGCGAATCTTTTGCGTGGCCGGAAATTTCCCCTGCGGGAATAAATCTGGTGTTGCTGGCCGGTTTTTTGTTCGCCTTGTTGCAAAACACAGCGCATACGGCACTGTAGGGAAATTATGCTGTCACCGAGATTTCGCCGCCTCAAGCTCGATCACGAAACTATTGCCGCGCGCTTTGCCGGATGGCCGATTATCGAGTTGACGGGAACCGCCGGGATGCCTCCCGAAGCGTATCGCTTTACGTATCGCGTTAAGGGACTGTATGTCGGCCCAACTGGGGAAATTCTGGAGCGCGATACGCATCATCTGGAAGTGAATTTGTCGCTAGGCTATCCGCGGCGCGCGCCGCAATGCCGCATGCTGACTCCCGTATTTCACCCTAACTTCGACGAAGCCAGCGTGTGTATCGGGGATTTCTGGGCCGCGTCGGAAGGGCTCGATGATCTGATTGTGCGCATCGGGAGGATGATCGCGTATCAGGAATACAACACCAAGAGCCCGCTGAACGGGCTTGCGGCGAAGTGGGCGGCGCAACATGCGGAGATGCTTCCGATTGATGCACGGACGATTGCGCCTCCGAAGAACGAGCCGGGCGCGGCCACATCCGAGACCAGCACGAGGGCGGTTGCGCCTACACCGCCCATGCCGACGGAAGGGGAGCCAACATTTCTCTCCATCACGCCTGACGAGCTGAGTAGTGCGCCAGACCCTGCGGCCACGTAGCGGGTAATTTTGTTTTGCTCCTAACGAATCTGGAAGTGGCTCGCGGCGGCGTGTTTATGGACGATGGGACGGGAGCCCGCAGGACAAGGTTGGCCGCCATGTCCGGCCAGCAAGTGTTTGATTAGCGCGGTGATGCTGTCGTGCTTCAGGCCCGTGAGATCGGCGTCTTCGAAGAAGTTGAGATCCCGCGAGCGGCGGATCCTTCGCACCTCGCTGAGGACGAAAAGGGCTTGCTGATTGAGTTTCTCTAGCTGATCGCAGCTGGTTTGCGAACGCACGGCGTGGATTATATAAATTTAATAAAACGGCTCAACAGTACTTTAGTACTACGGAATGTCGGTGGAGCAATTCCAGTGATACCTCTGTGAGATAACCGATTGCTTTGACGCTCGGAGCGTGACGGCCAGCATTTGTGTGTCGGAATTGCGCTGGCCACGTGCCTCGCCACCGCACGCAATAGTGACAATGCCGAATCTTTACGGATTCGGCTGAGCCTGTATAATGCGTCACAACTGCGGCGTCTGAAATATTCTCAAGCGAATACGCGTAATTATTTATGCAATCAGAGATGTGCAGACGGAGGATATGTGCCGACAACGACGCAATTTGATTTGGGCGGAGCGGGGATACCCGGGATGCCGAACTTCAGGGCGGCCCGCTCGGGCATCCTGCGAGTGGCGCTGCTAGTGGTGATCCTGGTGTTGCTGATGTGGAGCACAACTTCGATTCCGACGGGAAACGTTGGGGTTTTGACGCTTTTCGGAAGGGTGACGGGGCAGCAACTCGCCGAAGGCATCCATCTGATCAATCCGCTTAAGTCGGTCGAAAAATTGTCGGTGCAGACGCAATCTCTGAAAGAGAGCGCGAACGTCCCTTCGAATGAGGGACTGATACTGGCGCTGGATACTTCTTTGCTATTCCGGCTGGACAAAGACAAGGCGGCGTATGTTTTTCAAACGGTGGGCAATAACTACGTCGAGAAAATTGTGGAACCCACGCTGCGGGCCGCGATACGGGCGGCCACTTCCGCGCACAGCGCCAACGCACTTTATACGAACGCGCGCGAGTTGGTGCAGCAGCAGATTCAAGAAGAACTGACGGCGCAGCTGGCGCCGCGCGGAGTGATCGTGGAGAACGTGTTGCTGCGCGACGTGCAGCTGCCGGCCATGCTAAAAGGCTCTATCGAAGCCAAGCAGCAAGCGGAACAGGACGCGTTGCGCATGAGTTTTATTTTGCAAAAAGAAAAGCAGGAGGCGGAGCGAAAGCGTATCGAGGCGCAGGGCATTTCGGATTTCCAGAGAATTGTGGCCACTGGGATCAGCGCGCAATTGCTGGAATGGAAGGGCATTGAAGCCACGGAAAAACTCGCCACCAGCAGCAACGCAAAAGTAGTGATCATCGGGAATCCGAAGAATGGTTTGCCGCTGGTACTGGAGCCCAAGTAGCCGAGCGGATCGGGTGCTAGAGGATGTTTACGGCGCGGGCGGCGATGAGGACCAGAATTGCCAGGGAGATGAGCGACTGCGCCATCATGCCCAGTTTGGCGCCGCGAGACAAGACGGCGGTGTCTGTCGGCGAGAAGGCGGTGCTGGTGTTGAAAGCCAGAAAAAGATAATCAACGAATTGTGGCGTCCAGCTTCCACTGCTCTTATTCCCGTCGCCGGAATCGTCGTCAAAGTCCTCATCGCGCTGCAACATTTGAGGAAAAAGAAATGCGCTGTTAAGCATCCCTTTAGAACCGGCACGTTTGTGAGGGCCGCCGCCGTCCACTCGCCAGTACCACAACGCAAAGACCAGAATGTTGGTGAGCCAGAGGCCTACCGCAGAACGTAACAGAGCCTCGGGCTGCTCGCGGTGTTTCGGGAGCCCCTGGATGAGAAAGCCGATCGAAAGAATCATGGAGGCGGTGATCACGCCATTGGCGATTAAGGTGAGGAGGCTAACCAAGTCTTTGTGGCCGCGCGAGTGGGCAATGAAAATGGGAATGAGCAAAAACAAGACGATGGCGAGCAGCAGCCACCGCGGGCCCACGGAGAGACTTTCGGGCAGACCCAGGTACAGCGCAGCATCGGCGACAACGGCGACGATGGCGGGCCAGTGTTCTACTCTTTCGGTGTTGTTGGTCATCGAGTTAGAGAGTTAGCAACGACGTCCGCAAGAGTATACGCGGGAATTGGACGTAGGCTGTGGTGCCCGGATTGTCCGGTTTCGCAAGTACATATCCCAAAACCGACCGCATTTCCCAATGAACGCAGCGCGGGCGTCCGCTTAAAGGCAATGCTGTCAGGAATGTCAGCGGACATCGGGGTCTGCAGTCGTGGGGTTCCGCGTGCTTACTTGTTTACGGATAGTAAGGGCCGAATCCAACAGTCGAAGAGGGAGCCTTGATGGGGAATCTGTGGACCAACTTACGGCAGGCAGCGCGGGCGTTGCGCGCGAACCCAGGTTTTACGGTAGTTGCGGTGCTGACGCTGGCTCTGGGGATCGGAGCGAACACGGCGATATTTTCCGTGGTGTATGCGGCGCTGCTGCGGCCGTTGCCGTACCGGGAGCCTAGCCAACTGTACTCGCTGGGTGAATCGCGGGAGCAATTCACAGATATCCATGTATCGCAGGCATCCAACCCGGACTACCTGGATTGGCGCAAGCGGGCCAAGAGTTTCGTGTCCATGGCCGCGTACTCGAACGACGCTTTTGCTTTAAGGATTACTGAAGAACCGCAAAATATTTTCGCGGCGCAGGCGACCGCCAGTTTCTTTTCGACGCTGGGTGTGAAACCAATATTGGGTAGAGATTTTGTAGATAGCGATGTCCAGACCGACGGCCCGCATGTGGTCATCCTGAGCTATCGTTTCTGGCAGAGCGATTTTGGCGGAGATACAAAAGTAATCGGCCGGGTGGTGCACGTGGACAATACTCCCGCCACGGTCATCGGTGTGTTGCCAAATAATTTTGAGTTCGCGCCAGCTAACTCTGCGCCAGTGTGGGTGCCTATTCACCAAAACGGTGACCTCATTACGCGGCGCAGCTTGCGATGGTTGAACATCATCGGGCGGCTGGCGCCGGGCACTTCCGCGGCCCAGGCACGCGCGGAAATGAATTCCATCACCGCGCAGTTAATTAGCGAGTACCCCAAAGAGGATGGCTCTACGATTTTTGTGATGAATCCGCTGCGCGACACTATCGTCGGTCAGATCCAGCCACTGCTGTTGATGCTTTTGGGCGCGGTCGGATTCGTTTTGCTCATCGCCTGCGCGAACGTGGCCAACTTGCTCATGACGCGCTCCATTGGAAGGCGCAAAGAGTTTGCCGTGCGTGTGGCGCTGGGTGCCAGCCGGAGAAATATCTTGTCGCAGTTGCTCACGGAAAGTCTGCTGCTGTCGTTCCTCGGAGCGGTT
Source organism: Candidatus Acidiferrales bacterium (assembly GCA_038227545.1). Taxonomy (GTDB): domain Bacteria; phylum Acidobacteriota; class Terriglobia; order Acidiferrales; family UBA7541; genus Acidiferrum. The sequence goes on along the minus strand of JBBRPU010000006.1, from coordinate 6,982 downwards.
CTGGGGCTGGTGGGCGCCCAATGGGGCATCAGTTTGCTGCTCGCGGCCATGCCGGAAGCGCAAATGCAATACATGCCATATCTACGTGAAGTGGCGACCAATCTTCCAGTGCTGGGATTTTTGTGCGCGGTGGCGCTCCTCACGGCGGTGATATTCGGCCTGGCACCCGGGCTTGCTGTTGCGCAGGTGTCGGTGAACGAGTCGCTGAAAAACGAGTCGCGCGGCGGCACAAGTGTCGGTCAGACGAGGCTGCGCAGCGTTCTGGTGGTCGCGGAGATTGCCATTGCGCTGGTCTTGCTGGTGGGCGCGGGACTGATGGTGAAAAGTGTGCGCGCGTTGATGGGACGGGATCCGGGCTTCGATGCGAACAATGTACTTTCTTTTTCGGTGAATCTGCCTGGCAGCGCGTATCCCAACGATAAGGACGATCAGAATCAAAACAGCGCGGCCGGACAGTTCGCTAAGGGATTCACGGAGCGCCTGCGCGGCATGCCCGGAATCGTAGACATTGGCGCCGCCACAGCGATTCCACTGACAGGTAACCGCAGCTCTATCCGCTTTGTGGTGGAAGGGAAGACTACGGCGACCGGGCAGGAAGATGAAGCATCGATCATAACGGTTACGCCCGGGTATTTTTCCACCCTTAAGATTCCGCTGCGTTTCGGGCGCATGTTTAGTGCGGTGGACAAGCCCAAGACGCCGCCAGTCCTGATAGTTAATCAGGCTTTCGTAAACGCCTATCTGGGCGGTACGGATGCAGTGGGAAAGAGAATTCGGTTTACGTACAGCGACAAGAATCCCTACATGCAAATCGTCGGAATAGTTGGCGACACCGCAGCCACGGATCTGGCTGAGCCGTTACCGGCTGTGATATACGCCTCTAACGAGCAGGGGCCGTCTACGTATCTGAGCTACCTGGTGCGCACCGCCGGAGATCCGGCGGCGTTTGTGGGCGCGGCGCGTGCGGCGCTGCATGACATGGACGTGCAGTTACCGATGATTCAGCCGCAGAGTCTGGATGAGGTTGCCAGTCAATCGCCTTCGGTATTTTTTCGGCGCTACCCGACTTATCTGATTGGAAGTTTTGCGGCGCTGGCTCTGGCATTGGCGATGATCGGATTATACGGCTTGATCTCTTATACCGTGCAGCAGCGTACGCGTGAAATTGGCATTCGCGTTGCGCTGGGAGCAGGGCCGGGCGATATTTTTGGCATGGTGCTTGGCGAAGGTTTGCGCGCCGCACTCATCGGCATCGCTGGAGGAGTTATCGCCGGGCTAGGTCTGATGCGACTGATGGGCAGCGTGCTGTACGGTGTGAAATCCAGTGATGGGGCTACGTTTGTCGGAGTCGCACTGACACTGCTGGTTGTGGCGCTGCTGGCGTGTGCGGTGCCGGCGCGGCGGGCCATGCGGGTGGATCCCATCGTGGCATTGCGGTACGAGTGAGGGCGTAGCGGTAACGATCACACGAAAGGATACGTGCGATGCATAACGTCCGGCAGGATGTGAAATTCGCGGCGCGCATGCTGGTGAAAAATGCGGGATTTGCGATGGTCGCGGTGCTTACGCTAGCGCTGGGAATCGGCGCGAACACCGCGATTTTCAGTGTGGTAAACGCAGTGCTGCTGAAACCGCTGCCATTCGCAAATGCCGACAGCTTGATATTCATCAGCCACACGATCACGGAGACGCAGGCTAAGGGCGTGCCGGTGTCGTTCACAAAATTCGAGCAGATACGCGAGCAGAGCCAGACGCTTGAGAGTGTGGCCGCCTTCTACGCATTGTCGTTGAGCTTGGTGACCCCGGGTGAGCCGGAGGCCGTCAACGGCGCACGCGTATCCGAGCAATTTTTCAGTGTTCTGGGTGTGCCGCCGGTGCGTGGACGCGGATTTCTGGCGGAGGAGCAGCGTCTCGGAGGAAATAACGTCGCGGTGATCACCGACGGCTTCTGGCACAGCCATTTTGGGGGCGATGAGCGGATGCTGGGGCGAACGTTCACGCTGGATGGCAACAATGTGACTGTGGTTGGAATTCTGCCCGCGAGGTTCCGCTTTCCGCTGCAATTTCCGGAACCTGATGTCTACTTGCCACGAGTCGACGAAAATACCAGTCTGACGCCGGCGCAGATACAGTCCGGCGCGGGTTATCTGGGAGTTATTGGAAGACTGCGATCGTCAAGCAACGTGCAGCAGGCGCAAGCAGAGTTGAAAACCATTGACTCGCGCTACAGGGCGCAATTTGGCGGCTACGTGGACGCGACCAGGCTGGAGCTGGCGGCAACTTCGTTGATAGACAGCCTGGTGGCCGGGCTGCGGCCATCCTTGCTGGTGCTGCTGGCCGCGATTGGATTTGTGTTGCTGATTGCGTGCGTCAACGTGGCCAATCTTCTAATGGCGCGGGCTACCGCGCGAGAGCGCGAGATTGCCATTCGCAAGGCGCTGGGGGCCTCTAAGTCGCGGCTGGTCGCACAACTCTTGTGCGAAAGCCTGTTGCTGTCTTTTGCTGGAGGAGTCGTAGGCGTGCTGCTCGCGGAAATTCTATTGCCGGTGCTGCGCACCATACAGCCGGGGACTTTTCCGCGCGTGGAACAAGCAGGCCTCGACGCCGGTGTGCTGGGCTTTACGCTTTTACTCTGCATCGTGACAGGAGTCGTTTTTGGAATCGTGCCGTCGCTGCAAGCGGCCGAAAGCGGCTTGCAGTCTTCGCTGAAGGAAGGCGGTCGCGGTTCGTCCGAGGGTGTCGCGGGCAGGCGGCTGCGCGGGCTGCTCATCATTGGGGAAATTGCCGTTGCATTAGTGCTGATGACCGGAGCGGGTTTGTTGATAGAAAGCTTCGCCAAGTTGATGCACGTGAATCCGGGATTCATCTCGAAAAGCGTGATGACCTTTCCCATCACGCTGCCTCCCAATCGCTACGGCGCGGCGCCGCAGCAGGCCCAGTTCTACCGCCAACTGGAAGAGAAAGTAAAAACTGTTCCGGGAGTGGAGGCGATCGGCGTAACCAGCTACCTGCCGCTTGGCTCACGGGCACGCCTGGTTTTCTTTTGTGCTGAGGGACAAACCTGCCTGGGCGTCGGCAAGGATCCAACGATCGCGTCGCGGCAGGTCTCCACCGGATATTTCGAGACGACGCATACGCCCATACTTCGCGGGAGGGCTTTCAACGAAACCGACCGCGCCAGCGGAACACTGGTGGCGATTGTGAATGAAACGACCGCCAAGCGTTACTGGCCGGGACAGGATGCGATCGGTAAACACATCGCCAATTCGCGCGACATGATTCAGCATGAAATTGTGGGCGTGGCAGCGGATGTGAAGTTCCTCACGTTGAACGTTACGAACTCGGAAGAAATGTATTTTCCGATAGAGCAAAATCCATGGCCGGTCACGGCTTTGCTGGTGCGTTCGCAGGGCAATCAGCAAGCGCTGGTGGCCGCGGTGCGCTCCAAGATCGCGGAGGTGGACCCGACGCTGCCGGTTACTGGAATTCTGAGCATGGATGAAGTAGTGGCGGCTTCGGTCGCGCAGCCGCGGTTGATCATGCAGTTTGTAGGGGTGTTTGCCGCGTTCGCGTTGCTGCTGGCAGCGCTGGGAATTTATGGAGTGATGGCCTATTCCGTCACACAGCGCAAGCAGGAAATGGGCATTCGCGTGGCGCTGGGAGCCACACGGGTGGATATTTTTAGATTGATCGTAGGACACGGAATGCTTTTGACGGCGGGCGGAGTGGCGGTCGGCATTCTGGCTTCGCTGGGGCTCACGCGATTGCTGTCCAGCCTGCTCTTCAACGTTCGCGCCATGGACGCCGGCGTATTTGGTGTTGCCGCTCTTACCTTGGCATTCGCGGCGCTGCTGGCGTGCCTGCTGCCCGCCCGGCGCGCCACGCGAGTGGACCCCATCGTGGCGTTAAGGTACGAATAGCACCGCAGTCGAATTCATGTAGCGCAGCGTTTATTTCGCGGGTTGCGCCGAAGCATTAAGAATAATTCGCAGCGGCGGGATGTACCGCGGCTTGAAGTAGCGGTTCATCAGAAAGCGCTGGCCATCCTTGGTGACGTCGTAAGTGAACTGGTCGGTGGAAGAAATCTGTGCACGGCCGTGGCTCTGAAATAGCGGAGTCGGATTGCCAGACGAGAAGCCGCCGTCGTCGTTGACAGGCACCGCAGTCACCATATCTTGTGGCCCGACGTAAAATATTTCTTTGCCGTCGCCGCGCCAGCGAGGTTCCCGGCCGCCGCCGCGAGAAACCTGCCATTTGCCGGTAGCGCCCGGAAAAGTGGTGACGTACACCTGCCAATCTCCCGATTCGTTGGACGCATAGGCTACCCATTTTCCATCGGGGGAAATTTGTCCGTTGGCATGGCTGGCTTTACTGGCGTTGAACGGCGTCGCATCCCCGGTGGCCATGTTGACCAGAAAGAGCGCGGATCCGGTGGTGATTTGCTGGAAGGAGCACAGAAGTTGTTTGTCGTCCGGTGACCAGGAATTAGGCACGAGGTCATTGCTGTTGGTGCCCGACTTAAAGTGAAATACCGTCCTCGACTCGGTCAAACTCTGGGCTTGTTTCGCGTATAAGGTCTGCGTGCTTTGGTTGGAGCGGTACACGATGGTGTTGCCATCGCGGGACCAGACGCCGGCAACGTCCTCGGCGGGATCAAAAGTAAAGCGTGATTCCGTATTGTGCCGGAGGTCTTTGATCCACAGATCCACGTTGTTGGCTTTCACGTCGGTTACATCTACTACCAGGCGGCCGCCATCGGGCGAGAGATTGGGATTGGCGTAAACGCCAGGTTCGCCGACGCGGCCCAGTTCTTTTCCGCTGCGGTCCAGCCAAGTGAGTACAGACGTGGAAGTGCCGGTGGAGCTGTTGTATACCACGGTGCCGTTCTCGCCCACGGAGAACGCGCCCCAGTACGTGGAGGCGTAGAAACCTACACCTTCCGCAATGACGCGAGCTTCTCCGGAAATTGTTCCTTTCGAAGCGTCGAAGTTGATGGAGCGCAGGGATTGTTTGTCGCCGACGAAGTAGAGTTGCCCGTTGGCGTAGCCCGGATTGGAATGCACGGGCATGAGCTGTTTCGCGTCGTTAGCGGAAAGCGAGCTCAAATAAATGCCGGTCTTTTGATCGTCCACGACGTTGCTGAAATTACCGTTCCAGAACAGAAAATGTTCGCCGTCGGGAAGAAATACGGGCCAGCGGTGGGAAGTGACAGTTGTTCTGGTGAAGTACTTTTCGGTTAGCGGAGCAGCGTTGGTGCCATCGGCGTTCACGGACCACAACCAGCCAGCGACCATGGGGCAGTAGACAATTACTCCGCGGCGACCCCAGCTACCGCCGCGCCCCGAAAAGGCGTTAGCCAGAATCTGTGTCGGGCCTCCAGTAGCGGGAATTTTTTTGAGTTTGCCGTCGGCAAAGAAGCCCACGAAATTGTCGTCAGGCGACCAAAACGGATAGGTCGCGCCCTCGGTGCCAGTCAATACCGTGACTTTGGAAGAGCCGATGCGTTGCACGTTGATGACGTTTGCGCCGGAGGACGCTTCCGGCGAGACGAACGCCAGCATGCGGCCGTCGGGTGACACCGCCAGATGACCTGCTTCCTCTTCCAGCGGTATCGCAAAACCGAGGGATGCGGAGCCCGTTGTAGGCTCGCGGCGCGACTGGTATGCAAGAAGGCCTACTATTGCCAGCGCTGAAGCGGCGGCGGCAACCATCCACCATTTTGGACGCGAAGCAGCGGGGGCCGCAGCGGACGCGCTGGAATCGGCGCCGGACAACGCCCCAAGAGCGAAACCGAGATCGCGAGCGGACTGGAAGCGGTTGCCAGGGTTTTTTTCGAGGCAATGCCGCACGATGCGATTCATCGCGGGAGAAACTTTGGATTCCGACGGGTCGAGATCCGGCGGATCTTCCTTCAAGATGGCGTTCATGGTTTCCACGCTGGAGTCGCCCCGGAATGCGCGAGTACCCGAAATGATTTCGTAAAGGATGGCGCCGAAACTGAAAAGGTCGGAGCGGTGGTCCACGGCAGCGCCGCGAACTTGCTCGGGAGACATGTAACCGACGGTGCCCATGACGGTGCCGGGCGTGGTCAACGGTGTGGTGATGGTGGCGCTGGCGCCGCTGCCACCGGCGAAACCAGGAGCCACAGACTGTTTTGCGAGGCCGAAATCCAGAATTTTTACGCGCTCGTCGTTGGTGATGAAGATATTTTCGGGTTTGAGATCGCGATGGACGATGCCTTTGTCATGCGCCGCCGCCAAGCCGTCGGCAAGCTGCAGCGCATACTCGGTAACTCTGCGTTGGGAGAGCGTGGCGCCGGTTATGCGCTCGCGAAGGGTGTGGCCTTCCAGAAATTCGGAAACCAGGTAATGGGTTGCGCCTTGTGTGCCAACGTCGTAAACCGCCAGCAGGTTAGGGTGGCTTACGGTGCTGAGCGTGCGCGCTTCCTGTTCAAAGCGCTGCAAGCGGTCATTGTCGAGCGCTAACGCTTCCGGTAGGACTTTGATGGCGACGGTGCGCTCCAGCCTGGTATCACGCCCGAGGTATACCTCGCCCATGCCGCCCGCACCGATGGGGGAGACGATTTCGTAGGGACCAAGTTTGGTACCGTTGGGGAGGGACATCGCTCGGAGGAATTATAAGCGGGGAACCGCGCTTTAGAGAAGGACGGGAAAATCGAGGTGTGTAACTTCAGTCGTGCGGTAACGGCTCGCTTGCTAGAATCGCACCGGGCTGGTTTGTTGAAAGCGGAAAAGGACAACTCATGGGCAAAAATGCGAGGCGAATTCTGCCGCTACTGTTAATACTTTTGGCGTGGTGCAACGCGCCCACTGCTGGCGCGCAGGAACAAAAGGCAGAAGCTCAAGGAATTCCTATTACCGCGCGGGAGGTCGAGAAGCGTATTCAAGAGCATGTCGGCGTTGCGTGGCAGCGGGAGACGGTGGATACGTTTAAGGCTGGCGATCCCGACGCACGGGTGACG
>JBBRPU010000005.1:0-32925 GCA_038227545.1 Candidatus Acidiferrales bacterium | reverse complement strand
GCATCACCGTGCTCGTCTCTACCGGAGACAATGGCTCCGCCGGTTGCGATGATCCCAATTCCGTGGACTTCGCCTCCAACGGTGTGGCCGTCAGTGGATTCGCCTCCACGCCTTTCAACGTCGCCGTCGGCGGCACCGATTATTCCTACACCCTTGCCAGCCCCTCCTCCTTGTATTGGAACGCCGTCAATGGCGGCACGCCTCCTAACGAGTCTGCGAAATCCTACATTCCCGAATCCACCTGGACCGATACTTGCGCCGCGGTCACCCCCAATACCTGCACCGCTGCTACGGTTAACGGGAATGCTTCCAGTCCCATTGACGTAGTCGGCGGCAGCGGCGGTCCCAGTTCCATCTACGCCAAGCCCGCGTGGCAATCCGGTATCACCGGCATGCCCGCCGATGGCAAGCGCGACACTCCCGACATTTCGCTGTTCGCCAGCAATGGCCAGAACAATAGCTTCTACATCGTTTGCCAGAAAGATTTCACCAGCGCCACGGCTTGCGACCTGAATTCCCCGTTCCAGGATTTCGAAGGCGTCGGCGGCACCTCCGCATCCGTGCAGGCCTTTGCAGGCATCATGGCCCTCATCAATCAAAGCCAGGCCACCGGACCAATTCCCGCGCCGCGCCAGGGCAACGCCAATTATGTCTTGTACAAGCTCTACAAAAAGCCCTCGCCCGGAATTTGCACTTCGAATCCCGCGGCCGCCGGCGCTTCTGGTTGCGTTTTTTATGACGTCATCACCGGAAATATTTCCGTGGCTTGCAAAGGCGGCACGCCCAATTGCAGCAACACCAGCACCGCAGCCAATCAGTTCGGGGTATTAGGCACTGCCGTGAATCCCTCATTCAAGGCCACCGCCGGATATGATCTCGCCACCGGACTCGGCACCGTGAACGTTGCGAACCTCGCCACCGCCTGGGCCACCGCGGGACTAACAGCTACGACCACCACGATCAACGCTTCACCCAGCGGCACGATTGCCCACGGCTCGAACGCCAGTTTCACCGTTACCGTAGCCGGTTCCGGTGGCCCACCCGCCGGCCAGATTTCGCTGATCGCCACGCCAGCCGGCGCTCCGCAAACGGGCATCGGCCCCTTCACGCTAGCTTCTGGAACCAAGACGTTCACAACTAACATGTTGCCCGGCGGCACCGCCTATAACGTCGTCGCCCATTACAGCGGCGATGGCACCTTCGCGCAAAGCGACTCCGCCCCCGTCACCGTTACCGTCAGCAAGGAAAGCAGCAAAACTTTCGTCAGCCTGGTGACCTTCGATCCCAACACCGGCGCCATCGCCAACAACAACGCCACTACTTCGGCCTACGGTGCGCCGTACATCATGCGCATTGACGTAACTAACTCTTCTTCCACTCCGTGCTCCAACAATTCCGACGCCGGAACGGTTCCTCCCATTGATACCATTCCGTGCCCCACCGGCAATGTCACCATCACGGACAATAGCGCCCCGTTGAACGACTTCCTCAACACCAACACCGGTGTGACTTCCAACGTCGTGCCGCTCAACCGTCATGGCTTTTTCGAAGACCAGCCCATTCAACTCGGTGTAGGAAATCACAGCATCGTGGCCGCCTACGCAGGCGACAACAGCTACAACGCCAGTACCTCACCCGCCGACGCCATTTCCATTACCAAGGCGCCCACCGCCGTGGCCATGACTCCGCAGCCAAACGCCTCCACCAATCAAGCCGTGAACATTTCCGCGACTATCGCCACCGGCAGCAGTGGCGTGGGCCCCACCGGAACCGTAACATTCACCTCCGGAACCACCGTCCTCGGCACCGCTCCGGTCGTTGGCACAGCCGCCACCGCAACCGGCGCAGCCGCAGGCACCGCCACGCTGTCCGTCACTTTCACCACCACCGGCACCAAGAGCGTCACCGCCACCTACAGCGGCGATGCCAACTACTCCGCTGCCGGCCCTTCTACCGCTATTTCCATCAACGTCACCACCAATACCACCGGATCTTTCACCGTGTCAGGAACCCCGGTCACCGTCACCGCAGGCGGCAACGCTGTCTCCACCATCACCGTTACCCCCAGCGGCGGCTTCACCGGCAGCGTGCAAATCACCTGCGCGGGCACCGGTCCGCCCCCGGGAGTCACCTGCACTCCCAGCCCATTAACGATCAACATCGCCGGAGCTACCCCTGGCACCGCCCAGTTGACCGTCGCGGTCGCCGCTCCATCAGCCACCTTGACCGCCTCGCATCTCGCCAACGACCGTCATTCCATTTACGCCGCGCTTGCTCCCATGCCCCCATCGGATGGCGGCACTAGCGGACGCAACGCCTGGTGGATGCTCAGCGCCTTCACCGGCTTAGCCGCCATGTTGCTTTTCTTTTTCCCCGGCCTGCGCGCCAGGAATCAACTTCGTGTCGCCTTCAGCCTCGGACTCGCCTGCGTACTCTGCTTCACCCTCGGCTGCGGCGGCGGCAGCAGCGGAGGCGGTGGTGGTGGCGGCTTGGTGGCCACTCACACATCCGTCACCGTTTCCGCGAACAAGATGCCATCCACATCAAACAATTTCCTATTCAACGTAACCGTCACCGCCTCCGGAGCCACTCCCACCGGTCAGGTCCAGTTGTTCGACGGCGGTACCGCGCTGGGTCTACCGGCCCCCGTCTCCAACGGCACCATAGCCATCAACACCGGACTCGGTGCAGTCGGCACCCATTCCGTCTCCGCCCACTATCTAGGCGATGCCAAAACCTCGGCATCCTCCAGCGGCGTCCTCGCCCTGACCGTCACCGGCAACACTACGTTGCCGCTCACCACCACTCCGGCAGGCTCGGCCAACATCAACCTGACCATTCAATAACCCGCGCAATTTCGATCGTACCCAGCGTACGAAAAAAGGCTCCGGCAAAACGCCGGAGCCTTTTTCACTTCCTGCCCGCCATTTCGCGCGGCACGCCGCGCGAAAAATAAAAAACGCCGGAGTACTTCCTCCGGCGTGCAAAACCACAATCCAGAAATTCAGTTCAGCGATGGTGGAAAAAACACCGCCCAGAAAGTCGGCGAAGGCGTCAAGAACTCCACCGGCACCAGCGAACCGCCCTGCGCCATTTGCGGTGGCCGCACTACCCGTGCGTCCACGCGTTTCTGATTCCGCGGATTTTCCAGCGCCACTTTCGTGCCCTCGCTAATCCCTTCGGGCATCAGAATCATCGCCCCATTCTGGCTCACCGTATGCGTTTCCGCTTGCATCGGCTCCGCGCGATTGGGGATGTGCAGCAGCACCGGCATACGCAACAGCACTCGCTGCGCGCGACGCCGTTCTTCCGCTGTCGGAGGACGGCTGATCGCCGGACGCGTTGGCGTCGCCGGCGAACTATTAATATTCCCGTTGGGTTTCATAGCTCCAGGCCCCAGAAATCCATGTCCGGAGAAATCAGCTCGATGCCATACTCCCAGCCATCGGGCCGCGCTCCGCCTTTCCATACCACCACCGCCGCGTTCGTGGAGTTGCTGGCCAGATTGGTCAGCGCCACGCGATCATCCAGCTCGAAAGAATGCTTCAGCACGATCATGCAGCCGTACGGATTCACCACTCTCGTGTGCGCCGCCACTTGTACGCGCTCGCCGGTAATCGCACTCCATTCCAGCCGCACCGGCACCCGCGAATTCATCCGTTGGCCGCGGCGCTTTTCGCGAAAGCGCGCCGCTTGTTTCGACTCCTCAACTTTTACTGACATATTTTCCTCAACGTTTTCCCGAACCGTAACGCCGGTCAACCCCTGCATGGCCTGAAAAGTGGCTCAAAAACGCTGTTCAGAGCCGCTCCCGGGCACTCAGGTCATGCTAGAGTTGCGGAGAAAAAGGGTCAAGGTCACTGTGTCAAAGTGGTACTGAACGTATAGCTGGCCCCCGGTACAGGGCACCGCCGCGGCGTGAGAGAAGTCTTAGAATGCGTTATTTGATCGTAAATGCCGACGACTTAGGATGGGCCGATGGCGTAAACCGCGGCATCGCTGCGGCCCACTCCAGCGGCATTGTTTCGAGCGCTTCCCTGCTGGCCAACGGCGCGGCCTTTGATTCTGCCGTGGGACTCGCCTTGGCTACGCCCGCACTCGCCGTGGGCGTGCACTTGAATTTGAGCGATGGTTCGCCCGTCGCCCCGCCTGAATCCGTCCCCAGCATTTTGAACGAGCAAGGCCAGTTCGCCGGTGGACCCGAAAGTTTTCTGCTGCGCATCGCCCGCCGCAATTTGCGACTCAAGGAAGTGGAACTCGAATGGGAAAGCCAGATCCTTAAAATTGTCCACGCCGGAATTCATCCCACCCATCTCGATGGCCACAAGCATGTCCACATGTTGCCGGGCTTGTTCGAAATCACCCTGCGCCTCGCCAAGCGCCACGGCATCGGCGCCGTGCGCATCTCGCATGAAGCTTCCACGCTGCGCGTCGCGCTCTCCAGCGGAGAAAAACAAAACTTGCCCATCGTCATGAAGCAGGGCGTGCAGGCCCGCGTGCTCAAGCTTCTGGCCCGCGACGCTCGCGCCATGGCCGAAACCGCCGGCATCGCCACTACCGATTATTTTTGTGGCATCGCGCAAACTGGCGAGTTGAATATAGACGGCATGAAACGGTTGTTGCAGAGCTTGCCCGAAGGCACCACCGAGATGATGTGCCACCCCGGCTTCATGGACGCCGCCCTCGAAAATTCTCCAACCCGGCTGCAGGATTCTCGCGCCCTGGAAGTCCAGATTCTTACGCACCCGGACATTCGAAATCTTGTCGCCTCCCAGGCGATTCGCCTGATAGACTATGCTTTCGTGGCCCAAAAAGCCTGAACCCACAGGCCCAGCACGCTCTAAAAGGTAAATTGCTTTAGCATGCGAAGCGAATCGCCTATCCGCTACTCCATCGTCGTCCCGTTCTTCAACGAACAGGAAAACGTTCCCCCGTTGTACATGAAGCTCACCGAAGTGATGGACTCCATCGGCGAGCCGTACGAACTTATTTTTGTGGACGATGGCAGCCGCGATAACACCTTCAAAGTTTTATCCGATATTTATGAACACGATCGCCGCGTCAATCTCGTCCGCTTGCGCCGCAATTTTGGCCAGACCGCCGGCCTGAAAGCTGGCTTCGATTTCGCTCGCGGCGAAATTATTATTTCCATGGACGGCGACCTGCAACACGACCCTGAAGAAATTCCGCGCTTCCTCGAAAAAATTGAAGAGGGCTACGATCTCGTTAGCGGCTGGCGTCACGCTCGGCGCGATCATTGGCTGATGCGCCAGTTTCCCAGCCGTGTCGCCAACTGGATGATGGCCAAACTTTCCGGCATTGACCTCCACGACTTTGGCACCACCTTCAAAGCCTATCGCCGCGAAATCATCCAGGAAATTCAGCTCTATGGCGAGCTGCACCGTTTCATTCCCGCGCTGGCCAGTTCCACCGGCGCGAAAATTGCCGAAGTCCCCATCACCAACCTGGATCGCAAGAGTGGCCACTCCAATTACGGTATCGGTCGCACCTTCCGTGTTTTCCTGGATCTTCTGATCGTAAAATTCTTGCTCGATTATTCGACGCGCCCGCTGCAATTTTTTGGCTTGCTGGGAGTCGCCGGCGTGGCCTCCGGAGCGGCCATCGGCGGATTCGTCGGCTTCACCAAGTTTTATTACGGCCGCAGCGTCATGGCCGAACACGGCCCGCTGATGCTGCTGGCGGTTGCGCTTTTCATCAGCGGCATCCAACTCGTTTCCATGGGCCTGCTCGGCGAAATCATTGCGCGCACCTATTACGAATCGCAGAACAAGCCCATTTATTCTTTGCGCGAAGTTAAAAGCCATCGCAAAGAGTTGAGCGAACCCTCCGAGCCTGCCCGCCCCTCGGGCAACTCCGAACGATAATTTCCTGAAAATTTTCTGCCGTGGGAACGCTGCTCAGTTTCAGTAATTCGCCGTGCGCCAGTTCATAGCTCGGAGGCTCTCATGAATCGCGAACACTTCTACACCATGATGAATGGCGAAGGCACGCTCGATTACGAGCTATATCTCAACACCAAAGCGCTTTTATCCTGCCAGACCGACTACAAAGAGTTGTGCAACGCCGACGAGCTGCAATTCCAGATTGTCCATCAGGTGGAAGAGCTATGGATGAAACTTATCGCCTACACCTTGCTCGACATTGACGACTACCTGCAGAACGAAAACACCAATCGTGTCATCACTCTCTTCCGCCGCGTGCACCTCATCCAGAAAATGATGATCCAGCAGATCGCTTTACTGGAAACCATGTCGCCCAAAGAATATCAGGCCATCCGCACGCGCTTAGGCAACGGCAGTGGCCAGGAATCGCCCGGGTTCCGCGTGCTCCTCAAGATGTTCCAGCCCATCTGGTATTCCTTCAAAACCTGCTATCTCGAAAAATACGACCTCACCGTCGAAAAAATCTACGACTCCGAATATTCCCACAGCGACGCCTACGTAGTCGCCGAAGCACTGGCCGAGTTCGATGCCCTCTTCCAGAAATTTCGCTACGAGCACATGCAGCTCATCCATCGCACCATTGGCTTCGGCGCAAAATCCCTGAAAGGCCGCGCCGTAGAAATCCTCGAAGAGGGCATGCGCCAGAAATTTTTCCCCGAGCTCTGGGAAATCCGGGGCCAAATGACCGACAAATGGGGCGCCCAGTACGGTGTAAAACGCGACCCCCTAACCGGCCACCACTAGGCAAGCCATTTACGTGCCTTATCTCGGAATGATTCTCCCGAACGCTTAAGCCGGGTGCCCCACCCTCGATTTGTAGGGTGGGTCCGGGCCTTTAACATTCCATCTAAAAATCTAAACCGAACCAATCCCCCGCCGGATGCCCCACCCTCGACTTATAGGGTGGGTCCGGGCATTTCCTTATTCCATCTAAAAATCTAAACCGCACCAATCCCCCGCCGGATGCCCCACCCTCGACTTATAGAGTGGGTCCGGGCATTTCCTTATTCCATCTAAAAAATCTAAACCGAACCAATCCCCCGATAACTCCCGCGAAAAAACAACAACGGCTCCCCCTCAAAAACTTCCGCACTATCCACTTCCCCAAGAAAAATAGTGTGATCCCCCGCCACGTGAGCGGACCGCACCCGGCATGTCAACTGCACCAACGCCTCCGCCAATACCGGAATCCCCGAAGCCGTCCAATGAAACCGCACCCCCAGCGCGCGCTCCGCCGCCGGATCCTGCTCCGGCAAAGCAAAAAATTCCGAAATCGCGCGCTGGCTCTCCTTCAACACGCTCACGCCAAACCGCTGCGTCTTTTCCAGAACCGCCAGCATCCGCGCCTGTTTGTCCACGCAAACCAGCACCAACAACGGCTCCAGCGACACCGCCGTAAACGAATTAGCCGTCATCCCGTGAACTTGCCCCGGCGCGCGTTCCGCCGTCACCACCGTGACGCCCGTCGCAAATCTTCCGAGCGCCTGCCTGAAGACCGCGCCGCTGAGTAAATTTGAGCTCATCTTTTTTCGAAGATATCACAAGAAGAGTTCGCGTAGCGTCTTCGTCGAAACAACTGTGCCGTCACGCGCAAATTTGCCCCGACAAAAAAATCTCGTTACACGCGAAACCCGGCCGCCAAAAAAAAAGGGTGAAGCCAGCGCCCTTGGCGTGGCTTCACCCGTTCTGCTGTGACCCAACTCCAACTCCCAAACGAATTACCGCGTGGGCGGCTTTTCTTTATCTTTCTCGTTCGGGTCCTTCGGTGGTGGTTCCTTGGGCCGATTCGGCTGCGGTTTATCAGCCGGACGATCCGCGGGTCGCGCTGCGGGCCGGTCCGCTGGAGCGGGCCGATCCGCCGGGCGTGCCGCTGGTCGTTCCGCTGGTGGCGGAGCAGGACGGTCGTTAGGTCGCGTGACAGGCCGGTCGGCAGGCCGATCCGCTGGCGCTGGTCGCGCAGTAGGTGCCGGTCGTTCCGCAGGAGCTGGCACCGGGCGTTCCACAGGTCGTGCCGCCGGCGGAGGTGTCGGACGCTCCGCAGGTCGGTTGTTAGGCTGCGCACTGTTCGGCCTATCTGCAGGCCGATCCGCCGGCCGGTTCCCAGGCTGCGCCGCAGGCGCCGTAACCGGTCGCTCATTAGGCCGATCCACGGGCCGATTGTTCGGTGGCGTTACCTGCCGGCCATTCGGTCGGTCGCCAGGACGGTTTCCAGGTTGCGGAGCATTCGGCTGCGGTGCTGGCCGGTCTCCAGGACGATTCGGTTGCCCAGCATTGGGCGGCGTCACCGGACGCTCGTTCGTGTTAGGTCGCTCACCAGGCCGCGTCGCGTTCGGAGGCACCGGCTGATTCGGCTGCGGCTGTCCAGGACGATTCGGCGGCACCGCATTCGGCTGCGTCACTTGCCGATCGTTGGGCCGCTCATTCGGGCGGTTCCCTGGCTGTGCCGGATTAGGCTGCGCCGCGTTGGGCTGCGTCACCGGGCGGTCACCAGGACGATTCCCCGGCTGTCCCCCATTCGGCTGCACTGGCTGATTCACCGGCGGCTGCCCCGGGCGATTCCCCGGTTGTCCCCCATTCGGCTGCACCGCGTTCGGCGCGACCGCTGGTCGGTTGGCAGGATTCTGCGGCTGGCCGGGTTGGCCAGGTTGTTGCCCTGGTTGTGGCTGTCCCGGTTGCCCAGGGCGGTTGCCAACATTACCCTGTGCCGGCGGACGCACCGGCGCAGTCGCCGGCTTGGGAGCCTCTCTCACGGAAACCACCGGCTGCTTCGGCGGGGGCGCGACCTTCACGGCTGCCCGCGCCTGCGCTGCGGGCGCTGGTTGAATCTGCCGGATTTGTGTAACCGATAGCGGCCTGCCACCGTTGTTCTTGATCGCTTCCTGCCGCTTTTCAAACGAAGGCGGAGGAGGCGGCGGGGGAGCTTTGGCTACCACGGCGCGCGCCTGCAAAGCTGCGGGCGGCACTTTCGCCGCAGGGGTCGCGGTACCCAGCACGGCCTGCTTTGTCGGTATGATGTTCGGCTGCCGCACGCTAACTTGCGCGGTAGCTAACTGCCGCTGATCCACACGCACCACGTTGCGCTCCACCGGCTGCGCGGAAGTAAACGCCTGTCGGCTTGTGGCCGCCACGGCGCCCGGCACGCGCTGGTTAACGTAGGTGACGTTCGAAACCCGCGTGTTGTTGTTGACCGTGTTGTTGGTGGTGTTGTTGTTCACGATGGTGGTGTTGTAATAATTGTTCACCACCGTGCGATTCACTGTCGTGTTCGAAATGTTCACGTTCTCCACGTAGCGCGGACTGGTGCGGTACGACGGCACGTAAACTTCACGCGGTCCCAGCGGGAACCATCCAACGTTTCCGCCGCCGCCTCCACCACCCACGGAAACTCCCACGCTGAAGCCGCCGCCACCCACAAACGCCACCAGCGCCGGGGCATAAACGGGACGCACATACGCTACGCCTTCCACCCGCGGAGCCGCCGGAATCCATCCCCAACGGCCTTCCAGATTTACCCATCGTCCATAATGGAAAGGAGCGAATCCCCACGGTTGGTCGTCTACCCAGCTGTATCCCCACGGCTCGACATACGCCCAGTGCCCGTTGTGATAAGGAGCCCAGTCGGTTTGCTCCACACGCGGATACCACACATGTCCGTATTCCTGCGAATCGCGCCAGTCCCCGTGGTCGTCCAGATCCTGGTAACCCACCACGTCGTGGGACACAAATTGCGATGATTGCGAATGTTCATACCGGCGGTCACGTTCAACTCCCCAGGAGTCGAAATCGTCAGTGTCTCCGTTGTAATCCTGCACGTCGGCATTCAGATTGTCGGTGCCGGAAAAGATGGCATCGTCGTTGGCGCGAACTGAATACGAAGCGCCACCGCCGGTAACCTGTCCATCGCCACTCTTCACCACGATCGCCGTGGAGTCGCCGCCTTCATTCACCGTGATGCGATAAGTGCCGGCTGCAGTGATCGAGAAAGCCAGGTTAGGGGTATCCACTTCGTACGTTTCGCGCCGGTCCATATGGCGTACGCGCACGAGTATGCTGCCTTCCGTCAAGCGCACCTGCGTAATGTTGTCGTTCAAATTCAGGAACGAGAACCCCGTGTTCCTCGACAGCCGTATCGTGGAATCGTCGAGCTGCAATTCGACCCGGCCATCGCTGTCCGACCACAGCCTATCTCCCGTAGTTACCGGACGGTTGATTGTCGCCGTAACCCAGTCATCCGTGCCTCCAGGTTGAAACGAAACCGACCCCTGCGTATACGCTAAACGAGCAACAACTGACGGCGGGTCATCATCCTCATAGGCCAGCGCCAGTTTCGGTACGAACAGCGCAAGCATAAACGCCATCCCCAGAAAACTGGCCACATTGCGAGCATGTTTTCTCAACATTTTTCTTCTCTCCTGTTATTACTTTACTGTCTGCATCCGGCTTCGCGTACATCCAACGCCTTGGTTTGTTTGCCAATTATCGGTGATCGTAAACGTCTAGGGAGCATAAATGGCGGGCGGTTGGGTAGACTTTGCATCAAAACCCCCTAGTACCTGAATCGGGGCTTCGCTGTAGACGCGTACAGGAAAGTCCCCACAGCCTAACACACCATCAAACCCCCGCAGCACCCAACAGTTGCGAACGTGCCCAGGTGTGCGCCGTGATCGTGGCGAGTGCCACAGGTCGCAGCTAGTTTGTCCAGTCCCACGACATCCTTTACACGATGTCCCGAGACATCCCTCACACTTCCGCGCGGGTGCCCCAGGCTCGATCTATAGCCTGGGTCCGTCCGGGTGCCCCAGGTTCGATTTTGAGTTGTTCAGTCTCATGACATTCTTTACGCGATGCCCGTAATGATCCTCAAGCGGGTGCCCCACACGACGGTTTTTCGTGTGGGGATTCTGATACTGAAGGAACACCTACGATCAGCACCCACCCACACCACAACGTTTGAACGACAACATCCCAATAAGTTGTGATCATCAAATCCCTCAGCCGGGTGCCCCAGGTTCGATTTTGGGTTATGAACCTAAGTCTTACGGTTGCGGCCTTTCCTCAACCAACAAAAAAAAGGACCCGTGCAAATCGAGCGGGTCTTTTCTAAACGTTCCTCGTCACTGCTAAATATAAACCGGTCGTTCAACGTCCCCGACCGTGCGGGTGCGAACCTCCGCCGTTACCGTTACCACCGGAAGGACGGCTTCCGCCGCTAGGCGCCGACGACGGTGCCCGGCTAGGCGCCGGTGCTGAACGCTGTGGCGCCGAGTACGTCCGCGGAGGCGCTGAATTCTGCCGCGGCGGCGCGGAGTACTGCCTCTGGGGCGCTGAATTATTGCGCGGCGAAGAAGCCCCACGGTCGCTGTAATTGCGCGGCGGCGCTGAATAAGTCCGTTGCGGCGGCGCGCCACGATCATTATTAGTACGCGAAGGCGCGGAATACTGCCGCTGAGAAGCGCCACCGCGGTCGTCATAGTTCCTTCCCGCGTTCGACGGAGCGCGGTTATTGTTCGTCCGCCCCGCGCCCTGGGAGTTCACCGACGAATTGTTGGAGCCTGCATCGCTCGGACGATCCGATCGCGACCGCATCGTCGGCGCCGTACTGCTCGCGCCGCGATTCTGGTAATTCGTCGCCGGCCGGTTGCTGCGATTGATGTTGTCGCTGTACGAACGTGAATTGTTGCTTTGCGCCGACGGCGGACGGCTGGTCGAAAGCTGCCGATCCCGCACATTCCCGCCATTCACGGCGCCATTATTCCCCACCGCACGATTGCCGCTGAACCCACGAGTCCCGCCAGCACTCGGACTCAGCGTCCGCACCGGCATGTGCGCAGCGCCCGCCGCGGGAGCCGTCCGCGCAATCACCGCGCGATTCTGCACCGACGCCGGCGGCATCGCCACTCGTCCGCGAGCATTCACCGCGCCCACATAGCTGGCTCGTGTCGGTGTCAATCCACCAACGCGATTGCTCACCTGCGCGCCGCGCAATGAAGCCGCCGTAACTCGCGACGATCCACGATTCACCAACTGTCCATTCACAAACGCGTTGTGCGAAGTCGCCGTCACCGCATTCGGATTATGCGCATACGCATAGTTCCCGCGGAAATTTCGGTTGTTGATCACATTCACGTTGCGAATATACGTGTTGTGAATATTTATGTTGCGGTAATACGCCCCGCCCGAGCGATAGCCATACCACGGGTGATAAATTTCCCCATAGCCCAGCGGGAACCATCCCACTCCGACGCCTAAGCCGAATCCAAACCCGCCGCCGCCCCCAAGAAAACCCACGAATGCCGGTCCATATACCGGATAACCACCGATCGGCCCGGGGCACCATCCCCAGCGGCTTCCGAACTGGTGCCAACGCCCGTAATGAAACGGAGCAAATCCCCACGGCGAATAATCAACCCACGTCCAGCCCCAAGGGCCTACGTAATTCCAGGAGCCATAACTGTAAGGAGCCCAACCTACCGAAACTTGATTCGGATACCACACGTGCCCGTACTCCGGCTCGTCGTTCCATTTACCGTTATCGTCCAGGTCGGCATATCCCACCGTGTCGCGCGAAACATAGCGCGCGGACACCGAGTCATCTTCCTTCCGATCGCGCTCCGAAGCCCAGCGATCCAGATCATCCGCTTCCGGAGCGCGGTCGGACTGATACTCCACATTGCCGTCCGTGCCATTAAATTCCGCAAGTTCACCGCCGCGCACCGTGTACGTTTTTCCGCCGGCGGTCACTTCACCTTCTCCGCGAATTACCGTAATCATCGTGCCGTCGCCGTTTTCATTTACGTCAATGCGAAACGCGCCCGCCTGCCGCACCGTGAACGCCGCATTCGGCGTGTCCACTTCGTACTGTTCTCCTTCACGCAATTCCGCCACGCGGAAATTTATGCTTCCTTCCGCCAGGCGCAACTGCGTAATGTTCTGGTCCAGATTCAAAAACGAAAGCGCCGTCATTGCCCCCAGGTGAATCGAAGCTTGCCCCGCTTGCAGCTCCGCTCGCGCATCTTTGTCCGTCCAGATTTTGTCCCCGATGGTTACCGGACGATTTTGCGCCGCTGCGCCCCAGTCACCGCTGCCGCCCGGCTGCATGGAAACCGAGCCGTCAAAATAACTCAAGCGCGCCACGCGCGAGGGCGGATCCTGCGCATCCGGCGAAGCCTGATCTACTTCGTCATTCGCAAAATTGTCGTCGCCGCCGTTGCCGTTCAAAGCCACCGACGGATTATCGCTATCCACTGCGCCTTGCGGGTCGTAGTTCCCTTGCGCATCGTAAGTACCCTGCGCGCGCACGCCCGGTGCCGCGAACGAAAGAAGACCGGTCAAACACAGCAGCAAACTAACTCTGCCCATCCCGGTGAAAGTGGTTTTTAACATGATTTTTCCTCGATTCCCGCCCCGCACTTCAGGACCGCTGGGAGTCTATCTCAGCTACCGCCGTTCGGTAGCTGTCCCACGTCATTTAACCCCCAAGTGGCAAAAAAGTTGCCATAGCCCCCAAGCCCGCGCCCCTGGCGCGGCCAGCGTAAGCCTAATATAGGCCCATATAAAGGTTTGCCGCCCCGCCTCATCCCGCGGTGCCTAAATCGGTTCCGAGCCCCCCGGAGGCGGCGGCTTCGACCTAGACGGCGTGGGCTGCAGCCAAGGAGGCGGGGGCTTCAGCCCCCGCTCAACTCCAAACGTATAAAGGGGCTTTAGCCGAGGTTGATACTCCGACTCATCCCGCATGCCCAACTCGCTTGCCAATCGCTGGAGGCGGACGCTTCAAGGAGGCGGGGGCTTCAGCCCCCGCTCAACTCCAAACGCATAAAGGGGCTTTAGCCCCTGAAGCCTGTACCTAACCGTAACTAGCCCGAAATCTGTCCTTCCGAACAGCAGCTTTCGCCCCCCACTATCGGTACACTCGGGGATTGTGAGTGCACCCGCGCTCTGGGAGAATAGATTCATATGAACGCTAAATGGCTTAAGTCAGCAATCATCGCTGCAATCGCTGTGGGCTCAGCTTCAATTACACCAGCGCAATCATGGAAGCAGGTTGGCCCCCCGGGCGGCACGGTAATTTCTCTCGCCGCGGACTCTCACAATATTAAGCACCTCTATCTCGGCACCTCCGACGGCCACGTCTTCCAATCCAGCGACGAAGGCTCCCACTGGCAACTCCTCAGCCGCATCGGTACCGGCCAGGACGACGTCATCACCCACATCCTCATTGACCCGCGAAACGCCAATCGTCTCTACGCCAGCACCTGGACCCTCTATTCCGGCGGCGGCGGTGTGTATCTCAGCGAAGACGCCGGCAAGACCTGGAACGTGATTGGACTCGCGCACGAAACCGTTCGCGCTCTCGCGCAAGCGCCCACCAATCCTAAGATTTTGCTCGCCGGATCTTTGACCGGTGTGTATCGCTCCACCGATGAAGGCGCCACCTGGACGCTCAT
This sequence comes from Candidatus Acidiferrales bacterium, assembly GCA_038227545.1. Classification (GTDB taxonomy): domain Bacteria; phylum Acidobacteriota; class Terriglobia; order Acidiferrales; family UBA7541; genus Acidiferrum. The sequence goes on along the minus strand of JBBRPU010000005.1, from coordinate 18,518 downwards.
CACTCCCGCGAAGCACGAAGACTTGCGCAACTTTGATTCCGTAGCCTTCGATCCGCGCGACGAAAATATTATTTACGCCGGCACCTATCACCTGCCGTGGAAAACTATCAACGGCGGCAAAGACTGGTTCCCCATTCAAAAAGGCATGATTGACGACTCCGACGTGATGAGCATCGTCATTGATCCCACCAATCCAGAAAACGTACACGCCACCGCCTGCTCCGGCATTTATCACAGCACCAACGCCGCGCAGACCTGGACCAAATACAAAGGCATCCCCTTCGTATTCCGCCGCACGCAGCTCATTCGCCAGGATCCCAAGAATCCCCAGGTCCTCTACGCCGGCACCACTTCCGGCTTGTGGAAGACCACCAACGAAAATGACTGGAAGCGCATCACTCCCGGCGACTGGGTCATCAACTCCATCATCATTGATCCCGATCACACCGATCGTTTGATTCTCGGAACCGAACGCCAGGGCGTGCAGATCAGCGAAAACGGTGGCGCATCATTCTCCGCCGCCAACGTAGGATTCCAGCATCAGCATCTTCTGGATGTCGCCATTGATCACGAAAGCCCGGAACGCGCCTTGGTGGTCCTGACCTTTGACACCGACGCTTTCCTTGCCACCCACGACGGCGGTAACACCTGGTCCACTCTAGGAGCGGGCCTCAAGCGCACCGATCTCAAGCACGTGTACGCTGCGCCCGGCGGCTGGTGGGCTTCGCTCAACAACGGCGGCTGGATGAAGTACGACGAAGCCACTCACAAGTGGACCAAGGCCGGATTGTTCATTCCGGAAGCAACGCCCGTAGCCGCAGCCACGACACCTGCGCCGGTAGCGAAAACCCGCAAGGGCGTGCCCGCGAAGAAAACCACCGTAGCCAGAAAAGTGACGCCTAAATCCAAAGCTCCCGTGTTCGTAGCCGTGCAGGTAAACGACATGGCCTTTGGCAATGACGCCTGGTTCGCAGCCACCACCGGCGGCATCCTCATTTCAAAAGATAAAGGCGCCACCTGGAAAAATGCCGGAGCCGAATCTTTCCTGAAACAGCCAGCGACTTCCCTGGAAGCGAATCTTGACGGCACTCAGATTTGGGCCATCTCGCAAAACACCCTGGTTTACTCTGCGGATGGTGGAGCTCACTGGGACAACAAGGACTTGTCTTTCGCGAAAGCCGGCAATTTGCGCCTGCATCACGTGGATGACACCAATCTCTTCATCACTTCCAACATGGGCCTCTACACTTCCCACGACGGCGGCAAAAACTGGAGCCGCTCCGACGTCCGCGAATTGCAATTCCAGGACGTAGCCGGCAATAGAAACGCCATGGTCGTCTCGCTGCAAAAACACGGCCTGCTGGCCTCCTTCGATTCCGGCAAATCGTGGAAACGCGTTGAAGACCCCTTGGCCGAAGGCTTCTTCCCGGTCGTGCGCGTGCGCCGCAATGGCGCGCTCGTAGCCGCCTCCGCAACCGAAGGCCTGCTCTCTCTCGAGCTCGAAGGCCGCTCCGCCAGCACCACCGGCGGCGCCTCGCAAATCATGCTGACTCCCGACTCTGCAGCCAAACCAAAAAACTAAATCACGCATAATCAAAAAAGAGGCGGAACGGGAGCTCCCGTTCCGCCTTTCCTATTTCCGCCACTTAAGGTTATTTACTCTTTAATATTATTAAATATGTATAATGATCCGGCGGGCGTCCCACCCTCGATTTATAGGGTAGGTCCCGGGGTTGAAGTTTCCTTTGAATTTATCTCTTTAAGACCTTTTTTTGTTTCTGACTTTCACACCAAAAAAATCTAACCCACCGGCACATGCGCCCCAATCTGATAACCAATCCCGCGAATCGTCCGGATCAACGCGAAGTCATACCCTGAATCAATCTTCCGCCGCAGATAATTGATATAAACATCCACCACATTGGTCATGCTGTCGCAATTCAACTTCCACACCTGCTCCACCAGCACCGCGCGCGACACCGGTTGCCCCGCATGCCGCATCAAAAATTCCAGCAACGAAAATTCCTTGGGACTCAGTTCGATCGCATGCCCGTTTCGCTGCACCGTGTGCGCAATGCGATCCAGCTCCAGGTCCGCAACCTGCAGCACCGCGCGCCCGGTGCGATTCCCTCTCCGCACTACCGCGCGAATCCGCGCCGCCAATTCCGCCATTTCAAACGGTTTGGCCACGAAGTCATCCGCCCCGGCGTTCAGTCCGCGCACGCGATCTTCCACCACGTTCGCGCCCGCCACCATCAACACCGGCTGATCAGGTTTCTTCGAGCGAATGCCCCGCAGCGCATCCAGCCCCGCCGATCCATTGCGATTTAAGTCCAGCACCACCAGGTCGTACGACTGATCCGAAGCCATCCGCTGCGCCTCGGGACCCGTGGAAACCATTTGAACGGCAAACTGCTCCTGCAGCAACCGCTGGTGCAAAAATTCCGCCAGCGGTGCGTCATCTTCAGCCACAAGAATGCACATCGGTCCACACAAGAACTTAGATTTGAAAGGGGGTACAGCTAGTAATCCACAGCCGCGCCAAAGCTGTCAACAATCCATATACCAGAGTTGTTACATTGATAATCGCAATTCTGCTCTAGTCTCGCACCCGCAGCGCCAGTAGAACATCCCGCTTTCACACGCCACCCACAACGTGCATCTCGAACGCGCAACTTCGCACCCACCCACAACGTGTCATCTCCAACGCAACCGACGGCCCCGCCCACCACGCTCAACATTTCATTCCGAACCCGCCGCCTTTCCAGGCGGGTGAGGAACCTGCTTCTGCTTGCCACCCACAACTCGTCATCTCCAACCCACCGCTTCACCCACCACCCAGAACGTGTCATTCCGAACCCGCCGCCTTTTCCAGGCGGGTGAGGAACCTGCTTCTGATTTCCTCAGCTGACTCCACGTCCGCAATCTCAGCGCCCAGCATCCCCGCAATTTCTCAATCCTTCTCAAACTTCTCCATCACTTCCTTCGGAATCGCCTGACTCTCGATGATCTTCCCGCCCACGCCACCACGCACCACCCACACGCGCTTCTCAAATCCCTCCACCCCCAGCAAATCCCCCTTGAACAACCGGTGATGCACCGCAAAACTACTCTTCCCCCACTCCGTAATATTGGATTCCACCACCACGGTCTCCCCAAACGAAGACGGCGCCAGAAATCGCGCCCGCGCTTCCACCAGCGGAATCCCGCCTATTTTGTACTTCTCCAGCATCTCCTGCTTGCGCAACCCCGCCCGCTCAAAGAGCGCATTGGTACAAGCATCAAAAAACTCAAAATACCGCGGAAAATAAACAATCCCCAACGGATCGCAATCGCCCCATTCAATGTGGACCGTCCGCTTGTTAACGAGCATAGCTGCACTCCACCAGTGTATTTTTCATGCTCAGAAACAACCTATCCCAAATCCCGAATGCCTTTGTAAAACCTCGCGTACGTGGTCAGCGATTCTGATGCTTATCTCCTGGCACTTGCGCTAAGAACGTCGCCGTGTCTGCTTTTCCGCGCATCGTCATAAGAATATCGGTGCCCTATACGAATCAGAGGCTTCTCGAAAAAGCGCCACGAGAAAGATGCCACCCCCAGGGTCGCCAGCAGCGCAGCAATGCTCACCACTACATGTTTTATCGTATATAGCCGAGGGTCCGCGTGAAACACCAGTTGATGAGCAAAGAAATTGAAAGCGTCGTGCAGCAGGTAAACGCAATACGAAATTCCGCCCAGCCAGCCTAGAAACCGCCAGCGCATCGCCGCCGCCAACCAACCGGACTTATTGGACACCACCGTCAGCAGCACCACACTGAAGAACAAAGCTAGCCACGTGTATCCGACGGTGACCGTCACCGGGTTGATGGGATGCACCAGCCACCAGAACAATCCGCACACCCCCAGGAACAATACCGCCAGCACGCGCTGAATAATCAACGCATTTCTAACAGCAAAATCGCGAAAGCTCTCTTCACGCCAACAAAGCGCCAGCAGAATTCCGCACGATAGCGAATCCGCCCTGCACGGCATGAGAAAGGCGCACACATAACTTCCCGGGGCCCAGTAACGAAAAAGCATAAAACGCAGCACAGGAGCCATTATTATGGCCGCCGTCAGAGCAGTCGCCAATTGCCGGCGCGACAGTATCCGAATGAACGGCGGCGCCACCAGATAAAACTGCTCTTCGATCGCCAGCGACCAGGTGACTCCGAACCACATCCAGGGAAATTTTGGCATGCCAATGAAAATATTCTGCAGGAAAAGCAGTTGAACGGGGATCCGCAGCAACTCATGTCGCGAAGTTGCCAGCCGGCCCGCGAAGGTCACACCCACGATCACCACGAACGCAAATAACATGGTCCATAGATAATAAATTGGCAGTATCCGAAAGACGCGGCGGGTATAAAACGTTCGAAAGTAATTTGGGCTGTCGCGCGCTTCCAGCAGGATGCCCCCGATCAGAAAGCCCGAGAGCACGAAGAATAAGTCCACACCGCTCCAGCCGGCAGTGAACGCCAATAGAAAGCGATGCGGCAAAAACCCCAGAGGACTGTGATCGGGATTGCCAACGTAGTGGCAAAGGATCACCAGAAGAATGGCCAGGCCCCGGAGACCATCCAGTTCAGCGATGCGCGGACCGGTGTCGTGGCTCGATTTCTTCATCTCCAATGCTGATACGCGTCGTTCCTTTCTCGCTCCGGCATTATAACGGCTAAATTCTGATTCACATGGCTGGATGGAGCTGGCTGTCTCCCGCCGGGAACTCGCGGGACTCAACCAGCAAACGCCGACAATCGTGCATTACCTGTCAAAGTTGAAAAAGAGTCTACAACGGAAAGCATCGACGGAATTATTTGCGGCGCGCATGCGGCCGGATTCGTAACTCTCGGAAAACAAAAAAACGGTGCAGGCGATAACGCGTGTGCGGATTCTTTTTTGTCCATCGCTACCCCGCCCCCGACAGTCGATTGCGAATTCAAGCCAAGCTGCGATGAATGAGTCACGGGACTGAGATAAAGTATAGGATTGATTCACAGCGAAGCAGAAAGGCGCCAAGTGCACCGCCGCCAGCTAAAGCATCGCCATAATTTCAGTGAGCGTCTACCGTGACCCGCCTATGACGCTCCTCGATTCGCTATTTCGCTGGGACGCCGTCACAAAATTATTTAGTGACGCTGCCTGCCTGCAAAGCATGCTGGATTTTGAAGCCGCCCTGGCTCGCGCGGAATCCGCAGCAGGAGTAATTCCCTCTGCTGCCGCCACCGCTATCGCGGCCAAGTGCCACGCCGAATTATTTGATCTCGAAAAATTGAGCCAGGGCGCCGCGCTGGCAGGAAATTTAGCCCTGCCGCTGATCCACCAACTGGGCGATCTCGTCGCCGCGCAGAACCAGGACGCCGCTAATTCCGTGCACTGGGGCGCCACCAGTCAGGACCTCCTCGACAGCAGTCTCGCGCTGCGCTTACGCGAAGCCCTTCGTCTCATCCAGCACGAGGCCGATACTTTGTGCACCGCGCTGGCCGCGATGGCCGATCAACATCGCGCCACTCCCATCGTGGGCCGCACGCTGATGCAACACGCCGTGCCCACCACTCTCGGAATGAAATTTGCCGGCTGGCTTGACGCGCTGGGACGCCATCGCGACCGCCTCCACGAAACCCGGCAGCGCTGCCTCGTCCTTCAATTTGGCGGTGCCGTAGGCACCTTGGCATCGCTGGGCCCTCACGCAGAAGCCGTCGCCAAAAATCTTTCCGCGGAGCTGAAGCTGCCGCTCGAGCAAATTCCCTGGCACAGCCATCGCGACCGCATGGCGGAAATCGCCACTACCTTGGGATTACTCACCGGCACGCTCGGGAAAATTGCCCGCGATATTTCTCTGCACGCGCAAAACGAAATCGCCGAAATTCACGAGCCCGCGCAAGCAGGCCGCGGCAGTTCGTCCACCATGCCGCACAAGCGAAATCCCGTAGCCTGCGCAGCGATTCTTTCAGCCGCCACCCGCGTCCCGGCTCTAGTCAGCACCATGTTGTCTGCTTTACCCCAGGAGCACGAGCGCGGCCTCGGCGGCTGGCACGCCGAATGGGAAACCCTGCCCGAAATTGTTTGCCTGACCGCCGGCGCACTGCATCAGTTAACCTCCATCGCGCCGAAACTGGAGCTCGACACCGACCGCATGAAACTAAATTTGGAAGCCAGCCAAGGATTGATTTACGCTGAAGGCGTCGCCGCCGCGCTCGGCGAGAAAATTCCACGGGCCCAAGCGCGTCAGCTAATAGACTTGGCCGTTCAGCGCGCCGTCCAAGAAAAACTCCACCTGCGTAAAACCATCGAGCAAGAAAAACTGATCATGCAACACGTTTCGCCCAGTGAACTCGACAAGCTTTTCGACGCCCGCAATTATTCCGGCTCCGCAAGTCGCCACATAGACGCCGTCATCGCCGCTCATAAATCCCGTCCGCACACTACCTAGAGGGAACGCTTTGCCTTTCATCGCCTCCAACAAGTTGCTCTTTCATTGCGAATGGAACGGCCCGGAAGACGCCCCGGTGCTGGTGCTTTCCAATTCACTGGGCACAAATTTGTCGTTGTGGGATCCCCAAATCCCCGCTTTTGAGAAAAACTTCCGCGTCCTGCGCTACGATTCCCGCGGACACGGCGAAAGTGGCGTTACTCTGCGCGATTATTCTGTCGAGCAACTTGCCCGCGACGTCCTCGGCCTGCTCGATGCCCTCACACTCGACCGCGTGCATTTTTGTGGACTCTCCATCGGCGGCATGACCGGCATGTGGTTGGCCGCGCACGCTCCCGAACGCCTCAACAAACTTATCCTGGCCAACACTTCTCCGCAGATTGGAAACGCGCAAGCCTGGAACGCGCGCATCCTCGCGGTGCGCTCCGCCGCCAGCACAAAATCCGTTGCCCCATCCGTAGTGGAGCGCTGGTTCACGCCCGAGTTTCGCGCCACAAATCCCGACGCCGTCGCAAAAACGAAAGAAATGATCGAGAGCACCAATCCCGATGGCTACATGGCTTCTTGTGCCGCCGTCCGCGATTTTAATTTCTGGCCTGAAGTCACCGCCATTCATGCGCCCACTCTGGCAATCGCGGGAGCCCACGACGCCGCCGTCCCCCCTGCCGACGTCCAACGCCTCGCCCGCGAAATTCCCGGCGCCAAGTACAGCGAGTTAGACGCCGCCCACATTTCCAACATCGAAGCCGCGGAAAATTTCACCTCGGAAGTCAGCACGTTTCTGCTCGCTTCCGCTTAACGAAAAGGAGTTGCAAAATGGATGAACGCGATCGTTACGAAGCCGGCATAAAAATGCGCCGCGCGATTCTCGGTGACGCCCACGTGGACGCCTCCCTCGCGAAGCGCGACGAACTCACCACCGACTTCCAGAATTTAATCACCCGCTACGCCTGGGGCGAAATCTGGAGCCGCCCGGGCCTCCCGCCCCAGACGCGCAGCCTCATCACCATCACCATGCTCGTCGCTCTAAATCGCGAAGAAGAATTGCGCCTGCACCTACGCGCCGCCCTGAAAAACGGCGTCACCCAGGGAGAAATCCGCGAAGCCCTGCTCCAGTCCGCCATCTATTGCGGAGTCCCCGCCGCCAACTCCGCCTTCCGCGTCGCCCAGGAAATTTTCTCCACCAAATCCTGACTCGCGCGCCCAATCCAATCCCACAAAATTCGCGTCGCCGGGGCCGGTCGCGGGTACCCAAACTCGCCGCTGGTTGCCAAGGCTCGCCTTGTAGCCTGGGTCCGGAATTGCCTTTTCCTAAAAAATCCATCACTCAATCCCGCCTTCACGTCACCAAAAAACTTCACCTCCCCCACCCATCCGCGTCGGTATTTCCACCCAAATTCCCACGCTTTTGCCGTTGCTATAACCCAACTTAAAGCCTATCCTGTCAGCACTATGCACACCCCTCCAACGTTTCTCTCAACGTTACACTCAAGCCCATCTCACAGCCGTCGCCGCCAAATAGTGAAAGCCGCCATCCTTCTAGCCGCATCATTTCCGGCTCTCTCATCCGCTCGCGCCCAACAATCGAAACCCGAAACAACATCCCCTCAAGGCCTCGCCCCCATTCGCGCCTACATCTCCACCGGTTGGGACACCCTCACCCGTTCCATGAACGAGTGCGGCACCGTAGTAGACACCAAGCTCGCCGCCACCTCCGTCATGTATCTCCCCGCCGATTTTCCCGAGCCCGCCTCGCTTAAAGCGCTGCAAAAAACCTGCAAGTTTGAAGTCAGGCATCTCCCCGCCGTCATCCACCACCCCGGCGAAGTAGACGCCAACGCGCTAAATCCTCCCGGCCTGCTCTATCTCGAAAATCGCTACGTAGTTCCCGGCGGCCGTTTCAACGAAATGTATGGTTGGGACAGCTACTTCATCATTCGCGGTCTCGTCAGCGACGGCCGCACGGATCTCGCGCGCGGCATGGTAGAAAATTTCTTTTTTGAAATCGAGCATTACGGCAACGTTCTCAATGCCAATCGCAGCTACTACCTCAGCCGCTCTCAGCCGCCCTTCCTCACCTCCATGATTCTTTCCGTCTACGATTCCGAAAAAGCCGCCGGCCGCGAAAATAAAAAATGGCTGGCCCGCGCGTACGCGTTCGCCGCCAAAGATCACGACATGTGGACGGTAGCTCCGCACCTCGCTGGTGACACCGGTTTATCCCGCTATTTCGATCGCGGCGACGGACCCTCCCCCGAAAGCGTCAAGGACGAAACCGGCCACTATCGCGACGTCGCCGCCTTTTTCATGCGTCATCCCGAGCTCGATGATCGCTATCTCGTCCGCAAAGAACCCGGCAGCGCCACTCCCCAGACTTTTGGCGCGCAATACTCCGTCCGCGTTTGCGATTCCTCGAACGATGCCTCGCCAGACATCGCCAAAGCGCCCGGCCACGCCGAATGTGAAATCGTCGAAGATGTCGCCCTGGCCGCCGAGTTTTATAAAGGCGACCGCTCCATGCGCGAATCCGGCTACGACATCTCTTTCCGCTTCGGCCCCTACGGCGCCGGCACCACAAACTTCGCGCCCGTCTGCCTGAACAGTTTGCTGTACAAGACCGAAAAAGATTTGGAGCTGATGAGCACCGCGCTAGGCCAGCCCGAAGAAGCGAAGAAATGGAAAGAGCTCGCCGAAACCCGCAAAACTCAAATGCAGAAATATTTTTGGGATGAGCAGCACGGCATGTTCTTCGACTACAATTTCGCCAAACACGAACGCTCCACCTACGCCTACGTAACAGTTTTTTCTCCACTGTGGGCCGGGCTGGCCACCCCCGAGCAAGCCAAAGCCGTCGTGAACAATCTCAGAATATTCGAACACCCCGGCGGCCTGGTCATGAGCCCGCACGAAACCGGCGGCCAGTGGGACTTTCCTTACGCCTGGGCTCCCAACCAATTGCTAGCCAACGAAGGCATGCGTCGCTACGGCTTCAACGAAGAGGCCGACCGCGCCTCTTACGAATTCCTCTCTACCGTCGCCGAAAATTTTCGCCACGACGGCACCATCCGCGAAAAATACAATGCCGTCACGCGTTCCTCGGAGACCGCCGTCACCGCCGGTTATCATGTAAATATTGTGGGATTTGGATGGACTAACGGAGTATTTCTAAATCTTTTGCACGAGTTGCCCAAACCTCTCGCAGAGCGCTTGGCCAAGGAACAAGACGCCGCAGTGTCCGCGAAAAACTCCGGGGCGCAGCCTGACTAACAACGAAAATTAATCCAGTTGCCGCGCGCTGGGATGCCGCACTGTTTTGATAAACGTAACGTCCGGCTTGGGCGTAGCCCCCACCTGCGAGGCCACCCAAGAGCCCATGCGGTTCGCCGCCTGATTCATCACTTCCAGTGTCGCGCCGCGCAAATAGTGATGCACCAGCGCCGCGGTGAAAGCATCGCCGGCCCCCACGGTATCAGCTACCTCCGTGGGAAAACCCGGATGCTTGTGCACCCCATCGGCCGCTACCAGGAAACTTCCGTTCATGCCTTCTGTCACGCACACCAGCTTCAATTCAAAATTACGCAACAGCCACTTGGCCGGCTCTTCCTTCGAATTAACTTTGCGTCCCAGAACTTCCGCGACCCGCGGCAGTTCCTCGTGATTGACCTTGATGATGTCGGCAATTTTCGCCGACGCTCGCAGAATCTCCGCAGAAAAAAATGCCTGCCGCAGATTTACATCAAACACCTTCAACGCCTTGGGCTTGAGCGCCTGCAGAAATAATCCTATGGTCTCGCGCGATCCCGCCGATCGCTGCGCCAGCGACCCGAAACAAACCGCCGAGGCCTGCGCCGCCAATTCCTGCCAGTTTGCGGTCCATTCGAAATGGTCCCACGCCACCGCTTCCGCTATCTGAAATTTAGGCTGCCCGTCGGCCCCGATTTCCACATTCACTGTGCCGGTCGGATGTTTCGCATCAATTTGCAGATTCGCTTGCGACAATCCCAGCCTGGCCAGCCTGCGCGCCGCCGCGTTGCCCAGGCGGTCGCGCCCCACGCGGCTCGCCACGATGCCTTCATCGCCCAGCAAACTCGTCATGTACGCAAAATTGGCCGGCGCTCCGCCCAATTCTTTCCTGGTTCCAAAAACATCCCACAGAAGTTCGCCCAGCCCAACCACAGTATTTTTTGCGCGCGTCGTCACAGTCGTCCACACTTCGCGAGATTTTGCATCAAAGCTCTCATCATCCTGTCAATCGTCACCAGCACGCTTCAGGGCTTTTCATTCTGGCCAGTTTGCAGCTTTTCAGCAAGCTTCAGTTCCCGCTCGGCGTCTTCCGCGCGCCCCAGTTCGCGATAACACTGCCCCAGCAGGTGGTGCGGTATCGCATTATTCGGATCCATCGCCAACGCCCGCTGCAACGCGCGCACCGCCAGCTCCGTCTCACCCTTTTTCTGCAGAACTTTTCCCATCAGGATGTATGGCCCGGTAGAAGTGGAATCCAGCCAGATGGACCGTTGCAGAAGTTTTTCCGCTTCATCAAATTTCTGCGTGCGCGAATATGCGTCCGCCAATTTGTAATACGCCGGCGCATATCCCGGATTAATCTCCAGCTCTTTCCGGAATTGCTCGATAGCTTCAGGAATTTTCGACTGATAAATATAGAGTTCGCCGAGCAGATGATGCGCCAGCGGAAGTTTGGGATCCACGCTCACGGCCTTCTGAATGTATTCTTCCGCCACCGGACCAAAATCCTGCCGCAGCAGCATCCGCGCCGTAAACAAATAGCTCGCCGCCGATTCGGGTCCCACCGCAAACATTTTTGCGAACGCCCGGCGCGCCAGCGGATACGCCTTGGTCTGGATGTAACAAATTCCCAAAATATACGAAGCGTCTACGTTCGCGCTGGTATACCACGTCTGCACTTTCTCCAGCTCCGGAATCGCTTCTACGGGTTTCCCTGACAGATAGTAAGACAGCCCCAGCAGTTGCGTGGCTTCATTGTCTTCCGCATCCTGCGCCAGCGCCTTTTTCAAATACGCGGTGGCGTTGGCATAATCCCCCTTGCGGTAGTAAGCCACGCCCATTTCGCGCGGCAACTTCGCCATCGCCGGCTCTTTTTGCTCCAGCTCCTTCAATTCCACCAGCGCTTCATCGAACTTCCCCTGCTGCATTAAGCGTCGAGCTTCCAGGAAACTGGCGCCCGCTTCCCCTGCGGCATCTTGCCAAACTGTAACTGTGTCGGACGCGCGCGCGCGTGCATCGGCCATCGCACCGGCCGCAGTCCCGGCACATATAACCAGCAGCAAGACAATCCTGACCGACAATCGCAGCGTCAGCGTCATCCCAGAATATTCCCGTATTTCACTAACCCCGCACCAGAAAAAAAAACGAGGAGCCTAACGGCTCCTCGTCGGTCCATCAGATAAAGCGCAGGTCCCGTTCAGTTAGAACGTAAACCTGAGCCCGAATTGCAGCTGCCGCATGCCGTTGGGAGCGTTCGGCGAGGCGTCCGCCTCGATGTCCTGCACGCGGCCAGGATCACGACCGGTGCAATCTATGCAAGTGTTTCCCTGTGTGCTGCTGAAGCCCAGCACCGGATGGTTAAACACGTTATAGGCGTCAAATCGGAATTGCGCTTTAACGCGCTCCGTGAAGTTGAAGTTCTTCGCCAGCGACATATCTGAGAAGAAGGCATGCGGTCCACGATATGAATTGCGCCCAACATTTCCGATCTGGCCGCAAGCAGGCAATGCGAACGGCCCGGATACCGGCCGGTCCAGCGCACACGAATCGGCGCCCGTGGCATCTGCACTAAATGTTGTGGGGTAAGCCAGAGGCGCAACGGGAGTAAACCAATAAATGTCTCCATTCGCAGCGCGGTGTTTACCAACGTCCAGTTTCTTGCCGTTGATCACATTCGGCCGGCAAGGGCCGGCATCGGAGATTTGACCGCATTCACCAATGCTCGGAGTAAACGGCAAACCGCCGCTCCAGTTCGTGGTATTCGAGATCTGCCAGCCGCCGATAATGAAGTTCATTGCACGACCGGAGTCACCCATGAACCTCTTACCCTTGCCGAACGGCAGTTCATATACCGTGCTGATCACGAAAACGTGATTGCGGCTGAAGTCATCGGGGCCGTAGCCGATTCGCGGATCCACCGAGAAGTAGTCGTCATTGTAGTTATAGGCGTGAGAAAACGTGTAGTGTCCCAGGAATTGCAATCCCGAGGCAAAGCGCTTCTCCAACTTTACCTGCAATGCACCGTAGTGCGCGCTGGCATCGTTGCCAAAGTAATCGTTTACGTCTGTCGAGCAGCACGTTTGACCCGCGAACGCGCCGGTGTAGACAAACTTCGGTACGCCGTTCAAAAACAGGCGGCGTCGCTCTGCCTGTGGAATGAAGGGCGTAAAGCTTGTCGGAGCGCAATTAAACGTTCCGTCCCCGTTGTCAGTGCAACCCAAGGGATTGGCTCCGCCGCCAATGGCCGCTTGGTTGGCGTTGTGGCCTGGGCCGTTCCCCGCAAAGACGTGGGTGCCCTTATTTCCGATGTACGCTACCTCCAGATTCAAAGTAGGCGATATTTGCCTTTGCACAGTAACGTTCCAAGCGTCAAGAGTAGGCAGTCGCTGGGTTCTCGGTCGAATTCGAGGAGCGACGTTGTTGTTCGGCCCACGGAGAGGTAGGATGCCGTCACTCGGAACCGTTACCGGGACGAAGGCCGGCGGCCCCTGAGACAGATTGAAGACACCACTCCGATCATTGGTTGCGCCTGGAAAGGTTGACGCGTCGTTAACGTCCTGATTGGCCAAAACTGGCAGGTTTTGCGTTACCACGTGTCCGAAGTTCGAACCAAACACGCCGATGTCGTAGCTGCGGCCATAGCCCAGCCGAACCACCGTCTTGGGATCAAACTGGTAAGCAATTCCGATGCGCGGTGCAAAAGCCTTAAGCGAGTTGTTGGTGTTTCCACTCAGGCTGTTGCTGCCAAAGCCGGCCACGCGAATGATGCCTTCGTCGATGTTGGCGAAGCCGCCCTGGCCCTTGCCATTGACGTTCTCCGGGAAGTAAATTTCCCAGCGCAGTCCATAATTGATGCTCAACTTCGGCGTCACGCGCCAAGTATCCTGGCCGTAGAAGAACCAGCGTTTCTGGCGCTCTGCTGCGGTGAGACTCGTGCTCACAAAGCGATTAAACGAGGTCACGTCTCCCAACAGGAACGTGGCCAGATCCAGTCCGCCTTGCCCCGCATCAGAGGTTGCCCCTGAATTGAAGTTCAGGATTCCGGTGCGGTTTGCGTCGCTAGGCACACGCAGATTCTCAGCATACCGAATGTCGGCACCAAACTTGATCTGGTGGTTGCCCCTGATCTTCGTCCAGTTGTTAACAAACTGGAACTGTTGCTCGCTCTCGATAAGCGGGCAATTGCACCGCCCAACGTTCAGACCGTCTCCAAAAGCGAGATTGTTGCCGTTGCCTTGGAGGAAGAACGACGCCAAGCCGGTGGTGTCAGCAGTGCCGAGGTTAAGACCCGGAACTCCAAAGGTATTCATCGGAGTGGTGCCCGCATCCGAATACGCCGTCTTCGGATTGTATTTGAAATAGCCAAAACGGAAGTCTGTCAACAACGTCGTTCCGATGGCTTTGTCGAAGCCCGTCGCCAGGCTGTAGTTGTGCACGTTGGAAGTACCGTTCAGACCGCCCGGACCGAATCCGGTACCGCCCAGAATGCCGAGCGTGCCCTTACCGGACAGGCTGAAATAATCTAGGCTGAACCGTCCGAAAACGTGGAATCCTCGCGGCGCGTTGTAGTCAATTCGTGTGTCGAAGCTGTTTTGGTTATACGGCCCAGATCCCGAGCCAACGAAGTTGGAATTGATTCCGCCGGCCGTCGGTGCTGGAAACGCCGCCAGAATTACGCCCGCCTGCGGCGAAATCAAACCGATGGGAATCAGGTTGCCCGCAAAAGGCGTGCGCCCCGCACCTGTCAATGGGTTTCCTGTGGTCGGATCAAATACCTGTCCGCCGCCGTTTGTCGAACCCAGGTACTCGCTCAAATCGCAGAATCCCGTGGTGTTTGTAGCCGGGTTGCAGGTGCTTTGCACCAGGGCCGTTGGAATTGACAATTGGTTGGTGATGCCGTTGGTCTGGCGCGTTCCCTGATAATCACCGAAGAAGAACAATCTATCCTTTAAGATCGCTCCGCCCGCCGCGCCACCGAATTGCTTGAAGCTGGCGTTCGGAAGAGGCTGCGTCGGAGAGTTCTTGAAAGGGTCCCGTGCTTCCTGGCCGTCGCCGCGGAAATCGAAGAAGCCAGAGCCATGAAGCTGGTTCGTGCCTGACTTAGTCTGCACCGTCACCACTCCGGCGACGGCTTTGCCAAATTCGGCGTCATAATTCTGCAACGCGATCTTGGATTCCTGAATCGCGTCCAGGTTCGGATTCACAACGATAATTCCCAGGATCGGATCCTGGTTATCGGTTCCGTCGAGTTCGAATGCTGTTCCGCTGAAGTGTTGGCCATTCACGAAAATCTGCTGTCCACCCTGCGGATTCTCCGTCGCTGCGTGGCTCCATCCCACGAGCTTCTGGGTTCCGGGCGACAGCAGCTCAAAGCTGGTGAAGTTGCGGTTGATGATCGGCAACTCCGTCACATACTTCTCATTGAAAGTGATCGAAACGTCCGCGCGGTCCGTCTTGAGCTGCGGCACTTCCGAAGTGACTTCCACCGATTGCGCCACCGAGCCGACCGTCAGCGTCGCATCTACTTTCACTCCAGTGTCGGCGGAAACTTGTACCGTCGTAACTTCGTAGCCTTGGAACCCCGGCGCTTCCACCTTCACCTTGTACGTGTCCGGAATCAAGTGCGTGGCGGAATAATTTCCGTCCTCGTTTGTGGTCGTCTCCTGCGAAGTTCCCTTACCAATGTTGGTAATGGTAACTTTCGCTCCGGAAACCGCGGCTCCCTGGGCGTCAGTTACCGTCCCCAGGATGCTTCCAAACACGGCTTGACCTGAAGCCGTATAAGTACAAAGATTAAAACCCAGGCAAAAAACCACCAACGCCATCCACACTGAACGTCTTGCCATTCCACCCCTCCTCATACCCAGTTCAAATCTGACATGCCAAAACACACATCCGGCACTACTAAACATCCTCGACAACATGAAATGGATTCGTGAAACTGTGCGGACCTGATACCAATGCAGGACGAATCCTGCGGGACCCCTCGACGTACACAGAACTTCTCGAAACCATCGATTCCCGGGGTAAGCCGGTCGACCGATCCGCAAAGGGCACAAAATCAGCAGCGAATCGGCAATCGAGCGATAAAGTAGCTAGTATTTATCAATTATCTCGATGCTTGAATAGTCTCACACCGTAAGAAACGGGTTACACCAGATAAGTCGTTGCTTTTCCCTGATGTTGCACTACTTGATACGTTCGTGTTACAAACCTGTAACCGGGGTTACAGTGCTGGATCGCACCCTCATTCAGTCCGAAATCGAAAAACTGGTCAATAGCCCGGTATTGCATGGCTCTGAGTCCCTCTGCAAACTCCTCCGCTACGTCGCCCAGCACGCACTCGATCATCCCGGCGCTCCCCTCAAGGAGTATCAAATCGCCACCGAAGTCTTCGGCCGCCAGGACAGTTTTGACCCTCAGCTGGACTCCATGGTCCGCGTTCAAGCCGGTCGCCTGCGCGCAAAATTAGCCGAATACTACAGCGGCGAAGCGGCCGCGGAAGATCCCGTCATCGTAGACCTGCCCAAGGGCACCTACGTCTTGGCCTTCCACCCACGTGTCCCTGGTGCAAAGAATCACAGCACTCCCGGCCAGGATCAGCGTCACGACGCACAGCTCCGCGAAGAACACGCTGCCAGCGCCCAGCAGATACCTCGCAAGTGGGCCATCGCCGTTGGCGTACTCGCCGTGCTCCTCGCCGCCGCTCTCACCGTCATGGCCGCCTTGTTGTTTCCCCGCAAGGCCGGCGAAACCAGCGCCAACCTCAATCGCGCCGGAATCCCCGCCGCCTTCCCGACTTTCTGGAAGGGTTTTCTCACCGGCACCGAAGAGCCCTGGGTAATCTTCAGCAACGCCCGGTTTGCTGGCCGCCCGGACATCGGCATGCGCTATTACGTCCCGTCACGCGATGCCGGCGAGGCCATCCTCGATCACTACACCGGCGTCGGCGAAGTTCTCGCCGTCCATGAACTCGACCGCGTCTTCGCCTTATTGCATCAGGAAATTCGCGTCAAGCGCGGCAGCCTTTTTTCCCTCGACGACGCCAAGAACAACGACCTCATCTTCATCGGCTCGCCCTCCGAAAATTTAACCCTCCTCGATATTCCCAGCACCCAGGAGTTCACCTTCCGGCAGATTCCCTCCGGCACCCGGCGCGGCAACACCGAAATTGTCAATGTGCATCCGCGCGCTGGCGAGCCCAAGGAGTTTTTAGCTTCTCCCAATACCGAGCCGCTCACCGAAGACTACGCGGTAGTCGCGTTGGTCCGTGGCATCAATGAAGGCCGCTCAGAGCTCATCCTGGCGGGCACCACCACGCTGGGAACCCAAGCCGCCGTTGAATACGTTTCGCGGCAGCAATCCCTCGAGGAATTATTGCTGCGTCTCTCCGTCTCCAAGTCTGGCGACCTGAAGCCCTTCGAAGCCGTCCTCCGCGTCAAAATTGTCCGCGGCGTTCCAGTGCAAACCGAGCTGATTGCACTTCGTAAGAGCTCTTAGCAGATTTCCAGAAATCGCGTCTGAATTTTCTAACTAGGGAGCAACCGGGCTGGGAGGAATCTGCTCCTGCGGCGTCTGCGGCTCAGAAATCGCCTTCGACTCTTCCTCCAGTTCCGCCGCTCTCGCAAATTCTTTCCCCGCCTCTTCCTCTTGCCCCTTTTTCCGCAATGCCAGTCCCAGCTGATAATGCGCCGGCGCATAATCAGGCGTAGAAACAATCGCCGCGCGAAATTGTGAAATCGCGGCATCCACATCCCCCGCCCCCATCAATCGTTTTCCGGAGTTCGTCGCAAACACCGCCGCCTGCATATCCGTAGTTTTTTTCGCCAGCGCCGCGCCCGCCCGGCTTTCCCGCGCCGCTCCCTCCGCATCCCCCATCTGTCGCAGCACCGCCGCCAACGTTGTGTGCGCCCCCGCTAGATCTGGCAACAAGCGAATCGTCTCGCTCAGCGCCACAGCCGCTTCCGCCAATTTGTCCTGCTGCTTCAGCACCGTCCCCAGCGTGTAATACGCCTCCGCATAATCAGCCCGCGCGTGAATCGCCTTCTGCAGCGCCTCCGCTGCCGCCGCCAGTTCGCCCTGCTGCCATAGCGTCACCCCCAGCGTGTAGTTCGCGTCCGCCTGCTGCGGATCCAGCTCCGCCGCCCTCCGCAATTCCGCAATGCCTTCCGGCAATTTATCCTTCAGCTTCAGCGCCAGCCCCAGGTCGTAATGCAGCGTGGCATTCTCCGGCGCATCTTTCAGCGCCGATTCAAACTCCGCGATGGCCGCATCGAAATCCGTCTTCTGCAAATACGCCGCGCCCAGGTTCGCGCGATAACCGGTATCCTTTGGCCGCAATCGCAAAGCCGCCTGAAATTCCCGCACCCCGCCGTCCGCATCGCCATTTTGCAGCAGCGCCAGTCCCAGATTATTGTGCGCATCAGGATTTTCCGGCTGCAGCCGCAGGTATTGCCGAAAAGCTTCCACCGCGCCGTCCGCATTCCCCGAATGCTGTTGCAACAATCCCAATTCTTTTTGCGCTTCGGCAAAATCGGGCTGCAGTTTTACCGCGGCCTGCAATTCCAGCAAAGCTTGCGCTCTCTTGCCCGCCTGCAAAAGCGCTTTTCCCAAGTAGTAATGCGCTTGAGCATCCTGCATCTTCAATCGCATCGCCGTCTGCAGCTCAGCAATCGCCGCCACCATGGATTTTTGTTCCAGCCTCAATACCCCCAGGTGCAGATGCGCGCTCGCCAGCTCGGGCGAAAGCCGCGTTGCTTTTTCAAACTGCTCCGCCGCCGCATCAAACGCCGACATCTGC